>JAWWPL010000296.1:0-9528 GCA_033850605.1 Blastocatellia bacterium
CTGAGGTCAAATGATTACAACCTACAAGCGATCGAGTCGGGCAAATCCCAGGATCCTCTTTCGGAGGCCGGAGATCGCATCGAGGTAACGCGAGGCATGTGATAAGCTGGTGGCATGCGAACCAACCGGCAGTGAGGGCGGACCAAAAGTACCGCCCTTTTTTCTTTGCCGGATGTGTTTGACACTACAGTGTACTGAAGGACATTTTCCGCCCTGCATGAAAATCCGGTCGCGATCAAAGCTGCTCCATCTCCTACTATCAAAATCCATGGCCGAAGCCCTGCTAGTCACGGCGGTAGCCGTAGGTTTTTATTTCTCTACTACAAACCGGCATTTGCGAGGCGTGCTTGATCGGGCCGACAATCAGACTGTTACGGGTTGGGTAGTCGACGAAGCACAGCCGACAACGCGGGTGGAAGTACAACTATTCATCGACGAAAAGTTCACCGCCGGGACCGTGGCCGGCGGCTTTCGCCCCGACGTTCACGAGGCACGAAGGGCCGACGACGACTGGCATGGTTTTGTTTTCCAGACACCGGGGCTGGCGGCGGGCGAGCACGAGGCGCGGGTGTATGCCTTATATTCCGGCGGGGCAGGAACCCGGCGGACGCTGCAGTTGGTGGGCAAGCCCTTTCGCTTTCGCATCCAATAAGAATAAAGGAAACCCTCGTTAGTGATTTCGTCCGACAACGCGAATGAAGAGCACTCTGATGCAATCATCGGAGACCGCGCTTTGGCGTCCTGGGAGATCGCATCCGTAGTCTCGTCAATTCTAATCGCCGAGTGGATCTTATCGGCCGTCATCGGACGCAGCAAGGCAGTGGTAGCGATTCCTATCGGTCTGGCCTTTGTTCTCATCATCGGCTCGCACCGGCTGCGCGGTGAAACATTTCGTGATCTCGGTTTTCGCTTGGACAATTTTTTCCGGGCCGGCAAGCTCCTCGTCTTGCCAATGTTTGTGACGGTCCTGGTGTGCCTTTTGGCGGGCCGGTTGTTTGGCGGTGAGATAAATTTTCTGCGTTGGCACACTGGCAGGCCAATTGTCGCCCAGTTGGTCCTGGGTTTCGGTTGGGGATTGGTGCAGCAGTACGTGCTACAGGGTTTCATCAACCGGCGGGCACAGATTATCTGGGGCCAAAACTGGTTGAGTGTGCTGCTGGTGGCGGTAGTTTTCGGCGCACTTCATCTGCCTAATCCCTGGCTTTCGTTCGTCACGTTCGCCGGAGGAGCCATCTGGGCGGCCGTCTATCAAAGAGCGCCGAATTTGTTTGCATTGGCCGTGTCGCACTCCCTTATGACCTGGGTCCTTGTTTCGACCTTACCCGCAACGGCTCTTAATCACTTACGTATCGGCTTTAAGTATTTCGGCTAGCCGCACAGCCGGGGCACTAGCCCGACCGTAACGGAGGGCTCAGTCGCGTTTTGGGCCGGAGCCCTCCCTCACGGTCGGGCTAATGCCCCGCTTGGCCTCGTAGCAACCGACTCTCCCGGCCACTACCAAGGAACCTTCGGTTGCCGAGGTTAAAGGATCGAACTATTCCGGCTGTACCTGTTGAACAACCGTTTGCTATAATCCAACGGCCTTGCAAAGAGAGCAAGTCGGGTGATCGCTGCTTCGAGTTCTCAAGTTTCATCTGAGGCTTGAGTTGCTTCGAAGGAGAGGAAAGTCCGAACACCAAAGGGCAGCGAGCCCGCTAACGGCGGGGCATTCGAGGGAATTTCAAATCTTCAAATTTCAAATTTGAAATTTCAGAGGAGAACCTTTCGAATGACGACAAGTGCAACAGAGAAAAGACCAGCCGACCGCGTTTCAGATTCTAAGATCTGGGATCTGAGGGCGGGGTGATGGGTGAAACGGTGCGGCCCCTAAAGGGCTTAATGTAAGAGCGCACCGGCGCGTGTGGTGACATGCGCGGCCAGGTAAACTCCTCGCGGTGCAAGACCAAATAGGGAGGCGTCAGAAAGGGCTGCCCGCCCAAATCAGTTTCGCTTTTGAGATCCCGGATCTCAAATTTGAAATCTCAAAGTTTGAGATTTCACGAGACTGCTACGACCTCCGGGTAGGTTGCTTGATCCGGCCGGCAACGACCGGGCTAGAGGAATGATCGCCACTTCGATTTCGGATTTGAGATCTCAATCTCAGATCTCAAATTTGAAATTTCAAATCTGAGATCTCAAATCCGGAATCGGAGTACAAAATTCGGCTTACAGACTTGCTCTCTTTGTCTGGCAATAATTCCAGTAATACTCTTTCGGCTTGTTAGCAGCGCTTCGCTACCCTTGGAAGCGTTTCGTTCGACCGTTGGACTGATTCAGAAGGAGCCCCCGAAAACAAATGGTAAATCGTAAAGGCGTATTCATCGGTGCTTACGTTCCCAACGAACTGAAAGAGTCTCTTCGCCGTCGCGCGGCGTCTGAACACCGCACGCTTTCGCAGGAGATTACGCGGATTCTTACCGAAGCCATACATGGCCGCTCGCTGCCGCCGGGTAGCATCGATAGACGTGTTAACGCATCGCCTCCACGGCGCCGCGACATAGATCCTCTTCCGCGACGGCGCAAGGACGACCTGCCCTATGCCGGAAAAGAGGGTGGCGGGAGTGGCGAAAACCGCTAGCTGTCGCGCGACCCGACAACTATGTTCGTCATGAGCCCTCTCGTAACAGCGGAAAACCTAAGTTGAAGTATCTGGTAGTTATTGCCCTGGTCGCCTTGCTGGTGTTTCTTTTACTCCGGCGGCTGCGGCCTTACCTCCGACTTGTCCAGCAATTCATTAACGCCTTGCGACAGGTCCAGCAGATGGGCGCAACCCGCGCTAATCCTCCGGACCACAGCCCCGAAAAACTTGTATGCTGCGCGAGCTGTGGGACGTGGGTGCCTTCGGGGCGTGCTCTTAACCCGGGCGCAAGCAATGCTTTCTTCTGTTCGGCGGCTTGCCTGAGTTCAAGTAAGAAACGAAAGCAAAGCGCCTCTTAGAAGATCCTGGCCGCGAAAGCTAATCTTTTCTCGCTCCCCATAAAAAGAACACCGCCGAGACAAGTAAGCTGGCGGGAACTACCAACAAAGCGGCGGTCAGGTGCTCCTGCGTTGGATCTATCCCGAGGAGTCTCGCCATTCCGGCAATCAGGCTGGCATTGCCGCCCGCCAGAGAGTCAGAGAGTTTGCCGACGCCGAAGCGCGAGATAACGTCGCCGCACGCATGGATCACGACGATGTTAAGGGCCATCGCCGAAGCCCGAATCGCCGGCGGAACGCTGTTCACCAGGATCGCATGGAAGGGCGCGTTGTTGACGAATAAGAGCACCACCGCGAAGAAGATTGCCGGCAGAAAGAACATCGGCCGGTGGGCTACCAGAGCAATCACCGCGGGAATGACCGCGAGCAAGCTGCTCGCCGCGCAGACCAGGAAATAGCCGTTACGTCGCTTCGCCACCACACGGTCGGCAATCCAGCCACCGCCAAACGTTCCGGCCGCACCCGCTATCAGAATGACCACGCCGAGTACGACCGCCGCGCCGGTCTCGCTCATATGCTTGTCGCGCGCCAGCATTAATGTCGCCCAGGTAGCGAAAGCCCCAAGGACAAAAGTCACCGCGGTATATCCAGCAGTCGACAAAAGCCAATCGCGCGTCATGAAGATCTGCTTTGTCGTCTGCCACCACGATTGCCGAACCCCATCATCGCTGTGGGTGGATTTGCTGGGCGGGTCGTGCTGGCCCCGCTTCGGTTCGCGCAGTTTCCAGACAAAGATGGAAACGATAAGTCCGGGCAAACCAACCAGCATGAAGGCCAGACGCCAGCCGAAGTAATGGGCGAGCACTGCTCCGAGCACATAGCCCAGAGCAAAGCCCATGGGAATAGCTGCCTGAAAAATTCCCAACCCTGTTGCGCGGCGTTCGATGGGAAAATAATCGGCTATCAGGGTGGGTGTAATTGTCGAATAAGACGATTCGCCGATACCGACCACGGCGCGAACACAACAGAGTCCCAACGCCACTGAAGACAGCGCGAGAACGCCAAACAACGGCAAGTGAAGCTGAAGCGGTGGTGGCAATATCGGAGATCGATCGATCCAAGCGGTGACTCCAGTGGCGAGGCTCCAAACAACCGCTGCGCCGGCCATCAGTTTGGTACGGGAGTACCGATCCCCCAGCCGTCCAAACAAGGGCGCTAGTATTGTGAAAGACAGCAGCAAAGCTGCTTCCATGGCGCCAAGCTCCGTGTCAGTCAATCCCAGCTCGCGCTGCATTGCAGGGGCGACCGCCGGCAATGCTTGCCGATCGATATAGTTGAGGAAGTTCATCAGGGTGAGCACTGATAGCGCATAGTACGAATAGCGCGCGACCGTCACCGACCCGTGCTTCGGTTCAGTCAGAGATTCAGCTGAGTTGTGTTTGGACTTAGTGTCCAAGGGCAGGTGTTCCTTTCGTCAGGAGCGCAACAATCGCCGGAGTAATGTCGGCAAGACTGTGAATGCGCGCGGCCGTCGTTTCGCGATGTTCACCCCAAATGATGGTCGGCACGGCATTGAGAGTGTGGCTGCGCCGCGACAGGTCTTCGATGTTGCCGTGATCGCTGGTAAGGATTACTGTCGTGCGCTGCAGATCGAGTTTACCTAAAAGCGTACGAATGAAGAGTGCGAGCGAGCGCAGCACACGAACTGCTGCCTCGTGTTCCTGGGCGTGACCTGCCTTGTCCGTGATGAAATATTCATAGAGCGTGAATTTGTTGCTGTCGACAATGCTGGCCAGGACCTCGCCGGCTTCTTCGGGCGTGCGCAAATCGATGGACTCGCCTCGTTCGATGAGCAATGCGTTTGTGAAATCCTGATAGATCGCACGGCCCGCCTTTAAGTCGCTTAGCCGATTGAAACGTAGATCGGCAGCTTCGACGGCGGCAGTCGTAGCTGAAATCCAACGCGGCCGCTTCTCGAAGAACTGCTCGGTATAAGTATTGGCGAAAGTGATTCCGTCTACCCCGGCGCGCTTGAGCTGAAGAAAGATCGAATGCTCGCGAATAATATCCAGCAAGGCCTGATTTGGAAACCCCTGCTTATGATGGCCGATGGCCGCCGGTGCATTGATCCCCGTGAGAATGGTCGTCTGGCCTGAAGCGCTCTGCGGCCTTCCTTCCACGCCCAGCCGCGCGTCAGTAGGTGACAGCACCCCGTCGAAAGGGAGAACTGCGGGCTCGTTCTGAAAGATCGCCAAAGGTCCGGCGTCTTCCAGCCCATCGAGGGGGTTATGCGGACCGCGGGTCCCAATCCCCAAACCATCAATAAAGAAAAGGAGCACAGACACTGAGGCGATAAATAACATTGCGGGATTAATCCGCGCAAGTTGGGGGTAAGCGACAGGCTGGCAGCGTGTCGTACGCGGCGCTGGCTAGCGTACGCAACAGGCTGCCAGCCCGTGCACGTTCCACCAATCCCAGCCTGACGAAGCAATCTCTTCCTTTCGCTTGGCGTAGTTATGCTGCGGCCAATGGCTGACATCGGGCTTTGCTCTTGTCATAAAGCCGACCCGGGCCGATGGGCACACGCATTGCCCCTGTTTGGTAACCTTCGTGGTGAAGGCAGCGATCGGCTTAATCAAAATGAGAGTACAACGTATCGTCTTGGCAGTAATCGTCGCGGCCTTACTCTCTCCAGGTATCGCTCTTGGTTTTGAAACAAACCAGTATGACTTACCGCCGAAGCCCCTCGCCGACATCGGTCCGGAGGTCGCTGCTCACGTCGAACTCAAGTTGCGAATCGCGGTCGATAAGGTCAATGCAGAAATCGCGGCAAGGGAGCGGTGCCTTGCCGCCGGAGCAGGCACGCCCGGGTGCGGCAATCCGGATAATGAAAAGATGAGACTCGCATACCTGCGGTCCGAAGATGCTATAGCGCGTGAAGCTTTCGCCCAACTTGGGGATGGTTTCCCCCCTTTCACCAGTATGGGAACGTGGATGGACTCGCATCATTTTCTGGCGCAGCCCGCCCGCTACCGCACCAGTCTCTGGAAATCGATCTTCATCTTTAACCCGGGTGTGGCGCTCACAATCAGCCCAACGGTCAATGTTTACGGTTCCGAGTTCGGCACCGATAAGATCGCACACGTCTTTCAGCAGGGGTACACGTACTACAAGATTTACCGTCAGGCTTTGGCCGCAGGCGCTACGCTGGCAGAAGCGACTGATAAAGCCGTACGCTGGGGGCAAAAATCAGAGCGCACTTTCTACGGGACGCTGGTGGCGGGTGTTTATTCAAATGGCGATCTGTGCGCGAATTATGTGGGCTTGAAGTTCTATCAGGGCTTGACGAAACCGATCTCAATAGGAGAGACCACCCGCGCGGCAGTGCTGGAACTTCACGAAGGCCGCTGGATTTTCAGAGCCAATGCGCCGGACCTTCTACTCAAGCCACTCATCTCAGAGCATTTGAACGAAGCTCTGAACCCGTCGATCTTCACGAGCAACCTGGGATGGCGCTGGAGCATAAGGCGTGCAGTGAAGAAACGAGGTTGCGGACGATGGCGCGAGCGATATCCCGCCGTGACCAGGAGAGCTTGGGAAGAAAGATCACGCGCTTTACAGCTTTGGTTTGGTGAGGAGTACGGATTCACCGAAAGTGAAGGCTTTGTCACAATCGCCAACACGTGCTTTGAGTAGCGTCTGCTGCCAGCTTGAGTTCGCCTGGGTCAAAGAGCCTAAGTTTTTAATGCGATCGGCGTGGACTGTTGCGGCTGCGCAGACTGGCAGTCTGCGGTACAGCATTACTTTTCCTCTCGCTTCTCAAGCAAGCCACGTGCTCTATAAGCGT
Organism: Blastocatellia bacterium; assembly: GCA_033850605.1. GTDB lineage: Bacteria > Acidobacteriota > Blastocatellia > Pyrinomonadales > Pyrinomonadaceae > UBA11740. The sequence goes on from JAWWPL010000296.1 coordinate 6,803, forward strand.
TGAGCTTGTTGTGCATCGTCTTCAGACTGATATCCAGTAGTTCCGCGGCGCGAGTCTTGTTATTTCCGGTCTTATCGAGAGTTCGCAAGATCATCTGCCGTTCTACCTCCTCCAGAGGCGTTCCAACAGGGAAGGTAACCGTGTCCTCTGAACGCAGCCTTTGCCGCTGCTCGAAGGGATAGGGAGCGAAGTGGTGGCGTTCAATCTGCTCTCCCGAGCAGATCACCACGGCTCTTTCAATCACATTGCGCAACTCGCGTACGTTGCCCGGCCAGGAATGAAAGCGCAGCGCGTCTAACGCAGCCGGACTAATGAAGCGTGCCGGGCGGTTATGCTTTGCGGCCAGGCTGGTCACCAGATGCTGGGTCAACAACGGCAGGTCTTCCATCCGCTCAGCCAAAACCGGCAGATGGATCGTGATTACATTCAGCCGGTAGAGCAGATCTTCGCGCAGCGTCCCGTCGCGCACTGCCCCATGCGGTTCTTTGTTGGTCGCCGCCAGGATACGTACGTCGACGGGAATGTCTTTGCGGCTACCGAGGCGATGGACGACGCGCTCTTCGATGACACGTAGCAGTTTCGCCTGTAGCAATGCCGGCATCTCACCGATTTCGTCGAGCAGGAGCGTTCCGGTGTTCGCCAGCTCAAAGCAGCCATGGCGCCGCGAAGCCGCGCCGGTGAAGGCGCCTTTTTCATGCCCGAACAGCTCTGACTCCATCAACGTGTCGGGGATTGCCGCGCAATTGATGGCGAGGAAGGGCGCGTTTCGCCGCGGACTTAGATTGTGAATTGAGCGCGCGACCAACTCTTTGCCGGTTCCCGACTCGCCCGTAATCAAAACCGACGCCGATGACGAAGCAACCTGCTCGATTAAGAGATAGACCTTCTGCATCGATTCTGAATTGCCAACCAGCTCGCCAAAAGCTCCACGGTCGCGCAATTGGCGTCGCAGGATTTCATTTTCGCGCCGCGTCTCAGCCAGTTCGACGGCACGCTCAAGGACCGCCAGGAATTTCCCAGGGTCGATCGGCTTTTCGAAATAGTGATACGCGCCTTCCTCCTGAATCGCGCGCATTGCGGTTTCGATCGATCGGTTACGGGCAGTGAGAATGATCGGCGTGTGCGGTTGGCGCGCACGGAGTTCTTTTAACAGCACAAACGGGTCGATACCATTCGCAAACGGATCGGTAACAATAGCGATCGGAGCGAAATTCTCGGCGGCCTCGAGTCCGGATGCCGGCGAAGCTTCGCTCAGGACTTCATACCCGGCCTCGCGCAATTCGTTCCGTAAAGCTTCTGAGTCTTCGCGATCGCTATCAATAATGAGGACGCGGCCTTTCATCAATTTCAGTTTAGCATATGGAGATGTGGCGCAGTTTGTTAACTTGCGAACGGGGTCAGTCTGAAGACGCGACACGCGCGTCTCGCCCGCGAATCACGCGCAAAAGTAGATCACGGCGGATAAAGGGACCGCTTGCGGTAGCAGGCGGGTACCTCGCGCGTATAACCCGGTCGTTACCGCGACAGATTCCGTACGAGTGCGCTTGTTCGCCTCACTCAACAATCGCTCCAACTCATTCGGGAGAAAGTTTTTGTACAGAGCCCTGGTTCACGAGTGCGTCTTGCCAGCGTCGCTCTAATAGAGGTATAAAACGCTCAGTAGCAAAACGGACCGAATTACTTGTTCCCTTAATTCGAAGGCTTCCCATGAGAAAACTCTTTGCACTCTTTTTCCTCGCCGCAACCCTTGCCTCGAATGCCGCCTCGCAGTCGGGCCGCAGGGGCATTACGCCGCCACCGCTGCCACCAGCGCCGACTCTCTCAGAGCCTCCCATTCAGCCCGAACGGGCACCCACCGCGCCAGCCGAATTGCGGGCCCTGCCCGAGGACGTCCGCACGCGACAACTCAGGTCACTGGACAAGGGCAGCTTTACCCTCTCGGACTTCCAGGGCAAGGTACTCGTCATTAACCTGTGGGCATCGTGGTGCGGCCCGTGCCGACGGGAAGTGCCGGACTATGAGAAGGTCCGCAAAGAGTATGCTGGCCGCGCGGTGGAATTCATTGCCTTGACTGCTGAAGATCCGAACACTTCGTCCAGTCGGGTAAAGCAGTTTGTGCGTGATGTCAATTTCGGCTTCCGGATGGGTTGGGCCGACCGCGAGACGGCGTCAGAGCTCATGAACGGCAGGACCGCAATCCCGCAGACTCTCGTCATCGCGACCGATGGGCGCATTCTCAACCACTGGCGCGGCTACTCGCCCGGACAGGGACGCGATCGCTTGCGCGAAGCAATTGAACACGCCCTCTCGGAGACGCCTCCGCAAACGCGAAGCTCCCAATGAAACCAAGCTCTTGAGGTGTGGAACTGTTGGCGCCGTCTTCGACTTTAAGTGGAAAGCGTTCGTGGGCTTGCGCAAAGAGTCACTGAAAACGAAATGCCTCTCTCCCTAAGCCATGGAAGGCGGAGTGCTCTCATTAGCGCATTCATATACTTGACGCATCAGTGAACCTCTTTTCCTGTAGAGAAAACGCCGAAGGCGTTCGTGAATTCCAGCCCAGGGCAACGCCATGGGAGCCGAGATGAAATCAAATCAGGGAACTCTGAAAGAGTTCCCGAATGTAGAGCTAGTCACCGGCGTCAAAGGTTGAGGCCAGATATCACGGCCAGGGGAATGCCCGTTTCCCGCTCGCGAACTCTTTCAGAGTTCGGCTTTCATTTGGCAAT
>JAWWPL010000319.1:0-15926 GCA_033850605.1 Blastocatellia bacterium
CTGGACACGAGCTCGCCAATCCCGCTGGAATCGATATAACCCACGCCAGCCAGATTGAGCAGGATGTTTTTCTTTCCTTCTTCCAGCAAGCGCCGAATAGCACTGCGTAAAGCCACGCTTCCTTCGCCGATCGTAATCCGGCCGGACATATCAAGGACGGTTATGTCGCCGGCCTGTCGCTCCTGGATACTAAGTTCTGCCATGATCGAAAATCTCCTGTTTCGGATTTTTGAACGTCGATTTTTGATTTTGCGAGTGAGCGGCTGCTCAACCTGGATCCTATCAACAATCCGACAAGGTCAAAAATCGCAAATCAAAAATCTAAAATCGTTTTACCATTCGGACTGCCGTGCCGCCTTCGGGCCGGGCAAACCATTCGACCTCGTCCATAAAAGTACGCATCAGGAAAATGCCACGGCCCGAGGGTTTCAAGATATTTGCCGGCTCTGTGGGATCGGGCACGCTCACTGGATCGAATCCCTCACCTTGATCCCGGACTTCAATCTCCAGCGCACCTTCCAGCCAGCTGAAGACTACTTCAACCGACTTTGCTTCGTCTTCCTGATTGCCGTGCACCATCGCATTGGTAACCGCTTCGCGCACGGCCATATCGATCCCAAACGCTGACTGTTCATCAAGACCGCAGCTCTTGACGAAATCCGTCAACGCGGCAGCCGCGTCAGCAACCGCCTCAATGTGGCTGGGCAAAACGAGTCGAGTCGTTTGTTCGGTCACAGAAGGCGCGGCCTTTCTCGCCCGGAATCGCTGTTTGGCTGCTGCTATCCAGTATCAAACGGAAGACGGACGTTTAACATGGCCGCTGGTCGCGTGTCAAGAAGTTGGGTCGAAAGGTGATGTCATAATTTAGTTTCGTGCTTTCTTTCGCGATAAGTTGGATCCACGAATCACTACAAGCTTAGCTCGGGCCGGCTGAGTGAGGTCAGTACCGGGAGCGGTAGCGACCGGGTCTCATCAGTACGAGCTAACGTCGAGGCTATGAGTCGACCCTGTCGCTACCGCTCCCGGTACTGACCTCGCTCCGGCCCCGCTCCTTTGAACGTCTCTCCCCGTGGGAACTATCGCTCAACTTTCCTGAGAGGTTAAGATTCCGGCGTGATCATTCGCAGGGCCAAAACAATTCGCGGGCAGATGCTGATGCCGGGCGATAAGTCGATCTCGCATCGGGCCGCAATGTTTGCCGCGCTGGCGGACGGCACTAGTTCGATCAAGAATTTCTCGAGCAGCAGGGACTGCGCGGCCACCCTTTCCTGCCTGGAAGCTCTGGGTGTCACAATTGAACGTAAAGATAACGATGTCCTGGTAAAAAGTGCAGGCGTGGACGGACTGCGCGAGCCGCAGGCGCCGCTCGATTGCGGTAACAGCGGGACCACCATGCGCTTGCTGGCGGGAATTCTTGCCGGTCAGGATTTCAAATCGATCTTGACGGGCGATGATTCGCTGCGTTCACGTCCGATGGAGCGAATCATTGAGCCGCTGCGGATGATGGGAGCAAGCATCTCCGCGGACGACGGTCGCGCACCGCTGGTGATTCATGGACATCGCGGCTTAGATCCGATCAGTTATGAATTGCTGCTGGCCAGCGCACAGGTCAAGTCGTGCATCCTGCTGGCCGGACTCAGCGCCGAGGGACGTACTGAAGTCATCGAAAACCAAATCACGCGCGATCACACCGAGAGAATGTTACGGGGTTTTGGGGTTCAGGTTGAAACCGGCAAGGCAGAACGCGAGGGCGAGAATGCGCGCTTTGCGGCGGTTCACGGACCGGCCCGACTGACTGCGGCACCGGTCTCGATTCCCGGTGATATTTCTTCGGCGGCATATTTTATCGCCGCCGCTGCTCTGCTGCCAGGTTCGTCCCTCGTCATTCGTGATGTGGGCCTCAATCCTACGCGCGCGATCTTCTTAAAGCAGCTGGGCGAACTCGGATTGAATGTCGAAATCACGGGCTCAGGTGATGACAACAATGAGCCTGTAGGAGAAATTCGAGTTCAGGGGTCGGCACAGCAACCAGGAAAGTCCGACTCACCAATGATTATCCGGGGATTGATCGTCCCGCAGCTGATTGACGAACTGCCGCTGCTGGCAGTGGTCGGTTCGCAAGTAGCAGGCGGCATCGAAATCCGCGACGCCGCGGAGTTGCGCGTAAAAGAATCCGATCGGATCGCGACCACGGCGCTCAACCTTCGGGCGATGGGTGCGGACATCACAGAGTTCGATGATGGTTTGCATGTTGCGGGTCCTGCGCGCTTGCACGGTACAAAGATCGATCCGCGCGGCGATCATCGCATCGCGATGGCCTTCACTGTTGCCGGCTTGATCGCCGAAGGTGAAACCGAGATTACCGACCATAATTGCGTGGGCGTCTCGTTTCCGGAATTTTTTGAGTTGCTTGAATCGGTGGTTGAGAGATGACCTGGGTGAGGGTGATTGCGGCTGTACCGCCCGATGTGCTGGAAGGCTTTGCCATTCCGCGAGATCTAGCTTGATCATGAGCGAGGCTGCGCCTCGCTGGCGGGCAGGATGCCCGCGCTCCATATGGATCGACGCATCGTAATAGTTGGATTCATGGGCAGTGGAAAGACGACCGTGGCTAAAGCTCTCGCCGCTCGTCTGGGCTGCGGCTTGGCCGATTTGGACGCTATCGTTTCCGCGCAACAGCACATGAGCGTGCCCGAGTTAATCAATGAGCAAGGAGAGTTGAGTTTCCGCGATGCCGAAACAGCTGCTCTGCAGGTTGTTCTGGATCGGCACGCACCGCGCATAATTGCGCTCGGCGGCGGAGCATGGACGCTTGAGAGAAACCGCGTTCTTGTCAATAAACACGGATGCCTGACGGTCTGGCTCGATGCCCCGTATGACCTCTGCTGGCAAAGGATTACCAATCACCCCGTGCCGCGCCCATTGGCCCTTGATGAAGAGAAGGCGCGAGAGCTTTATCGCGCGCGGCGCCCACCATACGCGCTCGCTGACTTTCGCATTGAAGTCTCTGACAAGATGAGCCCAGACGACGTCGCCGCTCGAATAACCGCTGCGATTGAGCGACGCGTGACTTCACCTTAGCTGCTCGCCGACACTCGCGGTTCTACGGGTTTTCCATTAATCTTTCCCCGTGGAAAAATTCAGGATTCGAGGCGGCAACGCCATCAAAGGCCGCGTTTCGATCAGCGGCGCAAAGAACTCGGCTTTGCCGTGCATGGCCGCGGCGATTCTTACTCCTGAGACGATTACTCTCCACAACATTCCTTACGTGCGCGACATCATCACGCAGCGGCGTTTACTGGAAGACATTGGCGCCCACGTGCTAACGCCTGAGCTGCGCACGCACAAAATATCGGCCGCCAATATCGAAATCATGGCCGCGCCTTACGAACTGGTTAAGACGATGAGGGCATCGGTGCTGGCGCTGGGCCCTTTGCTTGCTCGTTTCGGCAAAGCTCGAGTATCGCTGCCGGGCGGGTGCGCCATCGGCGCGCGACCGATCGATCTGCATCTGAAGGGATTCGCAAAGCTGGGCGCGGATGTCTTTCTTGAAGCCGGCGACGTTGTGGCGCGCGCACCGCAAGACGGCCTGGTCGGCGCCGAGATCAGTTTCGACAAGATTTCCGTAACGGGAACCGAGAACTTGATGATGGCGGCGACGCTGGCGCGCGGCCACACGACCATTCACAATGCCGCGCGTGAGCCGGAAGTCAGAGATCTGGCGGAACTACTGAACAAGATGGGCGCGCGCGTTCGCGGCGCCGGCACATCCACGATTCAAATCGATGGGGTCGAGGCGCTGGGCGGCGCCGAGCACACAATTATTCCCGATCGGATCGAAACTGGAACCTTCATTGTGGCCGCAGCGATTACCAGGGGTGATCTCGAAATCAGGGACTGCAATCCCGAGCACTGCAACCGAATTATTGCCAAGCTGCGCGAAGTTGGAGTCGACATTGAAGAAATCAATCAGAGCACGCTGCATGTTCGCTGTAGCTCGAGCGGTTTGAAGGCAGGTGACCTGAGCACTGAACCTTATCCGGGTTTTCCGACCGACATGCAAGCGCAGTACATGACCCTGATGAGTCAGGCGAATGGGCGATCAGAGATTACCGAAACCATCTTCGAGAACCGGTTTATGCACGCCTCGGAACTCCAGCGAATGGGAGCTCTAATTCAGATCAGCCACGACAAAGCGACCGTCGAAGGTCCCAGCAAGCTGATTGGGGCGCGTGTTCAGGCTTCCGATTTGAGGGCCTCGGCCTCGCTGGTGTTGGCCGGGCTGGTAGCGGAGGGCGAAACGATAATCGATCGCGTCTATCACATCGATCGAGGCTACGAAAAAATCGAAACCAAGTTGAAAAAAGTCGGCGCTGACATTGAACGCCTGCGCGAATCGGTTACCTCGCCACTGCCATCGGAAGAGGACGTTGCCGCGTTGTGATTGAGAAAGTAAGTTCCGGTTTAGAGTTCACCCTTTAGCTTGCAGTACAAGCCAGACAAGCTAAAGCTTGAACCGTGAACCAGGTTCGCCGGACTGAGACAGAAGAAAGGTCTGTGTTATTATCTGCCCATGAACGAGACCGATTGCCTCTTTTGTAAGATTTTAGCGGGCTCTGCTGCGGCCGACGTGATTTATCAAGACAATCGTTGTGTCGTCATTCGCGATGTCAATCCGCAGGCGCCCACGCATTTACTCGTGATTCCCCGCGAACACATGGAATCCCTCGATGACGCATCACAGAAGGACGAATCCCTGCTGGGTCACCTGCTGCGCATTTCGGCCCGCGTGGCCTACGAGCATGGCCTTTCTGAGAGCGGCGGCTACCGCACGGTCATTAACACCGGGAGCGGCGCCGGCCAGTCAGTTTTCCACCTGCACGTTCACGTGCTGGGCGGCCGGGAAATGACCTGGCCTCCGGGCTAATAGCCCAACCGAATTCCGACACTATAAAACAAAAACGCGCGCCGTTTAGCGACGCGCGTCTTTTTGTTTTAGTCTCGAGCTGGTTTATTCGCGGCTGTTACGGCGCTGGGCCGGTATTTCGGTCAGCCGCACCGGCACACTGGTTCGGTGTCCCTGTCGGAAGACCTCCACGCTCACTGAGTCTCCGATCTTGTGCTTGTCGAGTATCCTGAACAAGTCGTCATTGCTATCAACCTTTTGTCCGTCGATCCCAACGATAATGTCGCCAATCTCGAGATCTCCGTCTTCAGTTTGAATCACTCCGCGCAGGCCGGCGTTGGCCGCGGGACTGCCGGGTGCGACACTGACAATCAGCACGCCTGAGGCGACCGGCAAATTCAATTGTCTGCCCAGCGATGCGACATCGCGCGGAGCGATCCCTAATTTAGGACGGCGGATTTCACCGTCGCGAATCAGTTGCGGAACAATTCGCTTGGCGATGCTCACCGGGATTGCAAATCCGACACCGGCCGAGGCGCCCGAGGGCGATTCGATTTGCGAATTAATCCCAATCATCTGGCCATGCGAATCGAGCAATGGTCCGCCTGAGTTTCCCGGGTTGATAGAAGCATCGGTTTGGATTGCGCCTTCAATGGTTCTGCCATTCTGTGCGTGAATGGGACGCTCGAGTCCGCTGATTACTCCGGTTGTCAGGGTCCGGTCGAGACCGAACGGATTGCCGATAGCCAGCACTTTCTGTCCCACAATCAGCTTGTCAGAATCACCCATAGGGACGATCGTCAAACTCTCTTTTGGCGTTTCCAGAAGTTTGATAACTGCCAGATCCGTATCCGGATCGCGACCGACTACTTTTGCTGGATAGGCCTTACCGCTGCCAAAACTAACGGTCAGCTTTTCGGCATCGGCGATCACGTGGTAGTTGGTGAGAATGTCTCCCTGCTCATCGATTACAGATCCCGAGCCGGCGCCCTCGACGGGTCGGGAAAACATCCCAAAAAAGTCTCGCGCCATCGCCGTGGACTGGATATAGACCACTCCGGGAGAGGCTGCTTTGTAGACTTCAATATTATTCTGTTCGTCCGTGGCCAGCGAAGGATCGGTGATCGCCGATGGCGTCGCAACGGACGCCGATCCAAAGGGTTGGAAATGCCCCGACAGTTGCTGTAATCCGGCGACCGCAACTGCGGCAAAAAGTGCGGATCCCAAAGCAATCACAAGAATCTGACGGCCTGAAAGTCTGTACATATATTAACTCCTTCAATCCAACAATTATTGACTGAGATGCGATGGCCCTAGTTTACGGTTGCGCTATCGTCATTTGCAAAACGCTCGAGGGGTAGCCGGAGTTCCGGAACCCGGCGAAAAACGTTCTGGGATTGGCAAGAAGGGATGGCGGAAGGTGCTTCGCAAAAGCCTGCGGATCTAGGAGAACATGCTGATCACGGCGTAGGGTACGTTCGTAAAGTAAGTAATCATTGCCAGCGGCTCAGACCAGCCGAGTGCCGACATCCCGGTCGCAACATGGGCCAGCATCAAAGCAATGTAGATTGCGAGCACCAGTTGCATTCCGCGTCGAGCCAGCGGGAGATGCGAGCAACGGTAAAGCGTGTATGCAGCAAAAGCCCCGATGCCCAGCTTGACCGCCAAGAACGGGGCGTCACCGACGTTGAGCAACTGGCTCATTAGGCCATTGCCTTCGCTGGCGATGTTTGCATGAACCCAAAAAAGCGTGAGCTGCGCGTCGATCCAGTTCAGTGCAAAGAGAAGAAGACTTTTCGCGAGTGCGCCCATGTTTTAGGAGTACCTCTCCGGTGCGTCAAAAATTGTTGAACCTCGGCCCTTCGGAACTGCGAAACCTCCGAACCCTTAGGCCCGGAGGTTCCGCCGTCCGTACGGAAAGAAACGAGACTCGCTTCGTGCTAGCCAAAGTAAAGTCTCAATCGCGTCACTCTTCCGGTGAATGGCGGTCTCGAACGCAAGTTTCTGAACCTAACGATTAGAAACGAGCGCTCCCGGAACCCGCCTTTTACCAAGCTCTTACAATTCGATACAAAGGGTAATATAGAATAACCAAAGTGAGCAACAAGCTAACTAATTTTTCGATTGCAAATGCACTGAGGGAAGGCACGCAACGGCTGCAGGAAGCAGCGGTTCCCGAAGCACGGCGTCATGCGGGTTCGCTACTGGCCCACGTGCTGGGTCGTGATCGGAGCTTTCTCATCGCGCATGCTGACGAGGCCGTGACCGAGGAGGAGTTCCGATCCTTTAAATTTCTAATTGAGCGGCGCGCCGGCGGCGAGCCGCTGCAGTACATCACCGGGCATCAGGAGTTCTTCAAGCTGGATTTTGAAGTAACCCCGGCGGTATTAATTCCTCGCCCCGAAACTGAACTTATCATTGAGGCTGCGTTGGAGATATTGCGCGACGAGCCCGAGCCTCGCATCGTGGACGTCGGCACTGGTTCCGGGTGCCTCGTGATCTCACTCCTTCATGAACTCTCAGCTGCGCGCGGGCTTGCGACCGATGTATCGGTGCCCGCGTTGCAAGTCGCCCAACGAAATGCACAACGTCATGGCGTCAACGATCGCCTGGCTTTGGTTGGGTCGGATTGTTTCTCAGGTCTCAGGGCAGATGGATCCGTTCACCTAATGGTTTCCAATCCCCCGTATGTTTCCGACGAGGAGATGAACGGCCTTCAGCGTGAGGTGCGCTACGAACCAGGCGCCGCGCTCGCGGGTGGCCCAGACGGCCTCTCAGTCATTCAGCGATTGCTGTTGGGAGCGAGGCCCTTCCTGCACTCAGGAGGTCATTTCGTATTTGAGATTGGATTCGGACAGAGCGAGGCAATGGAGCAGCTGATTGATCGGCACGTCTGGAAACTAATAGAGATACGCAAGGATCTACAGGGCATACCTCGGACGTTCGTCCTGCAGGTAAAGGAATAGATCTGAAAGGTTATGCCGAAGATTTAGCTAGGAGTCTCTGCCGGAATGGTAGATGCGCTTCGTCGTCCTTCACGGTATTTGCCGTAACCTTCTTTGACCAGTCGCAGAATCGGCCGGTGATTTTGGGCCAGCAGCTTGGTCCAGACGCGCGCATTCCGCTGCGGAAAATATATGCCCCGGAAAAACATGCGCATGACGAAATGCATAATCTGATCATCGATCGATTGGCCCTTGAACCAGTCGATCACGCGCTCGTTATTCTTCGGGCTATAGGACGTCATCCAGGCTTTGTCGAGTTCGATCTGAGCCTCGTCAATACTTATCCTGAGAGGCGTATGGGCCATTTTGTTATGCTCGAAATGCATCCAGTGTTTAGGTCGCGTCAGGCGTCCCTCAGCTCCCAGCTTTTTATAAGTCGGAGTTCCCGGAAGGGGAACGAGCGGGCTGAAGACTGGCATTCCCGGGGGCCAGCTCGCAATCTGCTCGAGCGTGCGGTCAGCCACACCAGGCGTGTCGTTGTCCAGCCCAAAGATGAATGAAGTAATCGCGTAGATTTTGCGCTGGGCCAGTCGATTGAGCACTCCAGCGTATTCACCAGGCTTGTTGAAGCCCTTGGCCACGCCGGCCAGACTCACGGGATCGATTGATTCCATACCGATGAATACCCATTTGCAACCGGACTCGGCCATTAGATCCACCAACTCTTCATCGCGAAGCAGGTTGGCGCTGATCTGTGCCAGCCATGGCAATTGCGCATCAGCGGCAATGATGTCACGCAGCAACGACTTTGTTCGTTTGATATTGATCGCAAAATTATCATCGATGAAGAAGATGGTAATCTTGCCGCGGTCTCTCTGCGCGCGCTGTTTTAGCAGCAGGAGTTCGTTGACGACGCTTTCGTTGGATCGAAAACGAATCGAGTCGCCAAAAAATCCGGTTACGGTACAGAACTCGCAGCCGTACGGACATCCGCGTCCCGATTCGACTGGAATGGTATTGAAGTAGCTGACGCCCGAACCATATTTTTCCGTGAAACGACGAAAGATCTTGGGAATGAAATTGAACTGCTCGAGATCGATTGTGTTCCAGGGGATCACCGGATAGGGTTGCAGACTCGGTTTTTGTTCCTTACCCGACTCATCGACCGGCTCATAAACATCTTTAAGCTGTCCGCGGGCGGCATCCTCGACGATTTTGGGCCAGGTTTCATCAGCTTCGCCCAGAGCCACCGCGTCCGCATGCCTCGGGCCGCCATCTCTTCCCAGCGCTTCATCCGGCAGTTCGGTTACATGCGGTCCGCCCATCACGACGGGGACTCCGGCAGCGCGCACGACATCAGCCACTCGATAGGCTTTCTGAATCATGCGGGTCATTGAACCGATGCCAACCAGTCCGATTTTCTCCTCCTGAATGAAGCGTACCAACTCCTGATCGTTCATTGGCTTCGCATTGCCGTCAATCAGCAAAACCTCGTGGCCGGGAGGGGTCAGTCCCTTGAGCAGAAACATCCACAGGTGCGGCATGAAGTTCTTGGTCACGCCATTATCCGGGTTATACAATAAAATTTTCATTTCTTAGATTTCCTAGCCTGGGTTTCTCTAACAACTACCCCAACCATACTCACATGAGGCCGACCTAAAGTGACCAGGATAAGGCGATGTAGTTTACGAACAATACAACCTAGTAACTCAACTCGTCTAATGCTTGGGGACTATACCACATGTGTCCGGGACCGTACATATCTGGTGGAAGACGAGCCCGGGCGCTGGGATATTGTGCTTGGCAGCGAGGGCCACAGGTGCTAGAATCCGCCCCGTTAGCACCGTTCGCAAAGTTGCCTGATTCCTTTTATAGGACTTTTCATTTCAGCGGTTTAGCGGGAGGCTCTCCTTTTGGGTTCACCTAAAATTGTTTTGACTGCGTCATCCAGCGAGGCGAGTGAGTGGAGGCATAGCATCTGGCAACAGATGTTGTCGGCAACCATTCCGGCGAAGTATGGTCATAAATGGATGAACCCCGACACCTTGATTAATGAGTCGTGGCCGGACGGACGAGCAAAGTATGTTCCGAATGGATTACGAATGGTTGAGACTCTGCTCCTTCGAGATTACCCGGAAGAGGAAGTGGTCGTTTGCTATCTCGAAAATCTCGAGAAATTTGTCGGGCCCGAAACCAAAGTTGTGGCCATTCACGCCCATAATCCCCTGGGTATCTCCTACGCAACCGACGTTTATTCAAAAATCGCCGGTAAGAACCTAATCCCGATAAATGCTGCCGAGTTTCTAAAGATCGTCACACATCCGGTTATTAAAAAGTTCAGACCCAAAATAGTTATCGGCGGACCGGGAGCGTGGCAACTGGAACGGGCGAACCGTCTGGACGAGTTCAACGTCGATTACCTGATTGATGGCGAGATTGAACGAGTCTTTAGCGAACTCTTCAAGCGAATGATGGCTGGCGACCCCACGCTTGAACGCATCATCAAAGTGCCCAAGAGCATGCAGCCGACCGTCGAGGAGATCCCTGTGGTCCGGCACCGGTCGACGTTTGGCGTAGTCGAAATCACCCGGGGCTGTGGGCGTGGTTGTCAGTTCTGCGGGCCGGCGACGAAAGTGGGACGGTCCTTCCCGCTGGAACACATCCTGGAAAGTACGCGGGTCAACGCTCGAGAGGGCGCCACCGAGATTCTGCTCGCGACCGAGGACATGTTTCTCTATGAGCAGGGAGCGAACTTCGAAACAAATATTCCCGCTCTTGAAACGATGCTAAAGAGCGTCAAAAGCGTTCCGGGAATTGAAACGCTACAGACGTCCCATATCACGATGGCGCCGGTGGTCAAGGATCCGACGATCATCGAGCGACTGACGCCGTTGATTGTGCCTTACTCGCATGTGCAGCATAAGGAATCGACGGATCCTGATCAGCGTATGACCGATCCTATCATCGGCCTGGAAACCGGCAGCGCGCGGCTTTTCGATATTTTCATGAAAGGCAAGGCTTACCCTTATAAAGCGCATCAGTGGCGTGACGTTGTGCTTAAGGGTATGGAGACCCTGAATAAGCACAACTGGTTCCCGTTCTGTACCTTCATCATTGGACTGCCTGGAGAGACCGATGATGACACCAGAGAGTCTCTTAATCTGCTTTACGATCTGCGCGACGCTAAGGGAACCTTCGTTCCGACCTTCTTCGTTCCGCTGGAAAATACCCGAATGCAACAGAAAGACAGCGCCAAGCTCATTGAAATGACCGACCTCCAGTGGGAATTCTTTTACACCTGCTGGAAATACAACCTACAGTTCTGGCACGGGAAGACAAACGCCTCAATGAAGTTCTCGCTCGGCGTGCCACTGTACTACTACCTGCTTGGGCGCAAGCTCTTTGGCGACGGCATCAAGTACCCTTTATACCGTTTTGCCGGGGTGCCCGATCGTTTCATGCGGAAGCATCTATATCTCGATTTCACCGGATACAAGCGAAGCAAGGGCGTGATGCAGGCGCCGGTTGACGAAATCCTGCCTGGCTTCAAGAGCGTCCGAGAGAAAGGCCTGAATCTGGTTGATGCCAGCCAGTTGCACCACATAGGTGCGAGCATGGACATTACTCCTAATCGAATCCCGGCACCCAGCTCCTGACGCCGGTCACGCGATTCCTCTGGAAACGTAATAAAGGAGCTTTGAAATGAATCGATCAAGGCTTAAGCTATGCTGGTCTTTGCACACCTATAGATTTCCGCGCAATGAACGCAGAAGCTTGGGTTGTTGCCGGTCTGAGATTAGCCCGTTCGGCCTTTAGAAGATTGCGGCTAGGAGCATATCAACGGCGGTCACGATATCGCTGCTTAAGTCTGAACCTGATTGCTGTGGTGCGGAGGCTTCAGTTCCGGGACAATCTGAAACGCATTCCGCTGGCGGCGGAGGCGCAACAGGGGGCGTCATTGTGTCCCCTCCCAAAGCAACGCTGAACAGTGAAACCACCAGAAGGCAAGTGCCAACGAAACGGGTTAGTTTAGTCATTTTCTGTTTTCCTTTTTTACGAGGCTATCGCTGAGATCGAGTCCCAACGAGCGCCGGATTATGTTGAGTGACAGGCATACTAGCACTGCTAGTGATTATTTTTGCTAGTACGTTCTAAGCTATACGAAAGGTATAAAAGCGATGGAAACCCGAATTCCAATGGAATCCAAGATCACGACAGTGCGGGGGGTGCAGGACGTCGGAGCGAAGTGCCGGGCTGCAAAGTCCCTGGCGAGCGGCGGCGACTATGAAGCGGCGCGCGAGGCCCTGGGTACGCTATGGGGCGGGATTGGCGTGCGACCTGACGTTGAAACCCTGCCGGCCAAAGATCAGGCGGAGGTCTTGTTACGCGTCGGCGCGCTGTCTGGTTGGCTGGGTAGTTCGAGCCAGGTTCCCGGGGCACAGGGATTTGCCAAGGACTTAATCAGCGAAAGCATACGGGCCTTTGAAGCTCTCGACGATCAGGAGAAGGTGGCCGAGGCCCAATCCGACCTCGCGCTCTGTTACTGGCGCGAAGGCGCCATGGACGAGGCGCGCGTCTGGTTCCGGGAAGCGATTTCGAAGGCCACGAATCCTGCCAACCGGCTCCTTGTCGTGGTGCGGAGCACGACGGTCGAATGCGTGACGAATCGCTACGAAGACGCCCTCGCGCTGCTCGATCTGGCGGCGCCTTTGTTGGATGAGGTTGAGGACGATCTTGCTCGGGGTTGTTATCACATGCATCGCGCGGTGATTCTCAGAAAGCTCGGCGGATCCGAAAACCTTGACCACGCGCTAATCGAAAGCGCCGCGGCGAGCGTGCACTTTGAAAAGGCCAATCACCAGCGCTATTTCGCGCGCTGTGAAAACAATACAGGAAATATTCTGCGTCAGCTCGGTCGTTATGCAGACGCGCTGGACCATATGGATCGTGCGCGTCACACCTTCATCGAATTGGGTGACATTGGCACCGCAGCTCAGATTAATGATACGCGCGCGCGCGTATTCATCGACCAGCAGCGTTATGTAGACGCCGAGAAGATTGCCTTCTCAGCCGTCTCGGCCCTCGAGACAGGAGACGAACAATCCCTTCTGGCAGAGGCCCTGGAAACGCAAGCCGTCGCCCTTGCCCGCATGGGTCGTTTCCAGTCCGCGCTTGGTATTTTGAAACGAGCGACGCACATCGCAGAGACGGCGGGAGATTCTCACCTATCCGGAAAGATTTTTCTTACCATTCTTGAAGAGGTAAAGAGTTTCCTCTCGCCCGGTGAAATCACGGAAATATACAAGGAGGCCGACGATCGCCTGCCGGGTGGGTTAGACGCGGAAACTGTTTCTCGGCTACGCGCCTGCGCTCGACTGAGTATTGGGAATGCGGCGCCTGCCAATCTCGAGACTCCGGTTCCCGGCTCGTTTGAACAGGAAGTACACAAGCGCGAGAGCGATTTGATCGCTGCCGCGCTGGCGCAGGCCGGCGGAAGCGTTACGCGCGCAGCAAGGCTGCTGGGACTGACGCATCAGGGGCTCTGCTATATCATTAACCATCGGCATAAGGACCTGCTTGGAGCCAGAGCTCCGATCAGAGTCCGACGCAAATCGATCATAAAGAAACGCTGACTTCGCCTTTCTGTCGGCACATACTCACCGGAAGTAAAAGCGGCGGAGAGCCTCAACTTCGCCGCTTTCCGGCATTCGTCTACTATGTCCAAGTTAATATCGACAGCTGTTCTCGATCGAATGGTCTATGCTAATCACAGAAGCCAGACACATGTGACTCTTCGTTTGATTTGATTGACAGACAACTGCGGCACGTGCAAGATGCGCGCGATGGCGACACTCAAACCAAAGCGAAATGTCAGCCCTGATGATTTCCGGCGCAAGTTTTTGTTGGTGATTAACTTTGTACTGGCCTGCACTCTGGTGTTCGTCAGTTCATGCGGCGGCTCCCTCTTCAAGGTAAAGCCGGCCGCGGCGCTCCCGCCCATGCCCGCCACCGTTGCTTCTGCTAACCTCGGCTCGATCTCCTTTCGGGCAGCGCCTTTGCTTACGGACGAAGAGAGTCAGGAGTTATTCGAGTCGAACCTGCAACTCGCCGGCCTTCTTCCGGTACGAATCGAGATCAGCCGCAACGGCGGCGATCCAATCGAATTGAAACGGGTCCATTTTCTTCTTACTGACGCCGCGGGAACAAAATGGAAAATGATCTCGGCCAAGCAGGCCATCGCTCAGATTCTGAAAGCCAATGACGTGTTCGCCTATAACCCGGCATCTCGCAAAACATTCGAGCAGGAGTTTCGCGCTTACGAACTGAATTTGAAAAGTCCGCTTACTCACAATGAAGGCAGGCGTCAGGGCTTCATCATTTTTCTCGCACCGGGAAAAGCGCCGGTGTCTGCCCCTCGAGGTTTGGTTTTAACGATCGAAGGGCTGTCGCAAACGGCCAACTTGAAACTGAACTGACCACTTTCGACCCGGTTAGACTTTTCCTGCCGACTTCGATAGGCTTTCCCCCTGCAAAATTCAGTGCGCTTGCCTTTGGCAATGACGCTCGTGCGCATTGCAGAAACATTTTCTTTTGGAAGGAACAATCAGCTATGGCTCCGGAAACACAGTCTACAAGTCAACCTACACCTGCTCTCTTATTCGACACGATCAACGCACATCAACGGACCCAGTCAATCAAAGCCGCCATCGAACTCGACTTATTCACGGTAATCGCTACTGGAAAGAACACGGCGAAAGAGATCGCTCAGGCCTGCGGCGCGTCTGAGCGCGGCACGCGAATTCTCTGCGACTACCTGGTCATCATTGGTTTTCTGACTAAGGAGGGTGACAACTATGGCTTAACGGCTGACTCTGCGACGTTTCTGGATAAGAAATCGCCGGCTTACATGGGCACCGTGATCGAGTTCATGCTTTCACCAATGCTGATTGATAATTTCAAGGATCTGACTGCGGTCGTGCGCAAAGGCGGTTCCATTTCTGAAGAGGGGACGGTCTCACCAGAGAATCCGGTCTGGGTGAAGTTCGCTCGCGCGATGGCGCCGATGATGGCTTTGCCGGCGCAACTCCTCGCCCCGATGGTTGATCCGAACGCAAACGAGAAGCTAAGAGTCCTGGATATCGCTGCCGGTCATGGCCTCTACGGTATCGCCTTTGCGAATCGAAATCCTCAGGCTGAAGTCACAGCTGTCGATTGGGCCGGCGTGCTGGAAGTCGCAAAAGAGAATGCGCAAGGCGCCGGGATATCGGACCGTTATCACACCAGGCCAGGCAGTGCTTTTGATGTCGATTACGGCAGCGGGTATGACATTGTCCTGCTAACGAATTTTCTTCATCACTTCGACCCCGCAGCTTGCGAGGTGCTATTACGAAAGGTCCACGGCGCTCTGGCCGATGGCGGACGAGCAGTCACGCTGGAGTTCATTCCTAATCCCGATCGAGTGTCGCCCCCGCAAGCCGCAGCTTTCAGTCTGATGATGCTGGGTGGTACTCCGGGCGGCGATGCATATACCTATGCCGAGCTGGAAAGAATGTTTCGCAATGCCGGCTTTGCTCATAACGAATGGCACGAACTGCCGCCAACCATCCAGCGAGTCGTGATAAGCAAGAAGTAACTATTGCGGTTGATGAAATCCCCGAAACTCCGGCGCGGACTGATGGTCAGCGGCCTCTTGGTCGCGCTGGCTTTCAATACTGCCGCGCAAAATGAAAGTCGTTATGCTGAGTTACCAAACTTTCACCAGGTAAACTCTCAGCTCTACCGGGGCGCACAACCCAGAGCCGGCGGCCTGCAAAAACTTAGAGCGATCGGCATTAAGACAATCGTAAACCTGCGCGGCAAGGACGAACATACGGGAGCGGAAGACGAAGAGGCTCGATCGCTGGGACTGCGTTACTACAACATCTCATTACCTGAATTCTCCAGTCCCAGAGATGCGGACGTTCAGCGAGTGCTCAACATTATTAATGCGCCCGAGAATCAGCCGGTCTTCATTCATTGCCGGCACGGTGAAGATCGAACCGGCACAATCATCGCTTGTTATCGCATCAGCCACG
>JAWWPL010000379.1:0-7459 GCA_033850605.1 Blastocatellia bacterium
TGAAGCGCAGTCAAACTCGATTGACTCGCCGGTGCTGCGGCTCAACTCTGAAGCCATTGAGGAGTTTCGCGTCACGACATCAAATCCCAACGCCGATCAGGGTCGCTCTTCCGGAGCCCAAATCTCGCTGATTACCAAGAGCGGCACCAATGACTGGCATGGCGCCCTCTTTGAGGCCCATCGTAATACTATTTTCACGGCCAATGATTTCTTTAATAATCGGAACGGAAGATATGTGGCTACGGATGCGGCTGTAATCCTGGGAACTGCCAAAGTTGGTGATCTCAGAAACCCGAGGCCGAAATTGCTTCGCAATACCTTCGGCGGCGCCCTCGGCGGGCCGATCATCAAGGACAAGTTTTTCTTCTTCTACAGCTTTGAAGCACGTCGTGATGCTGCCCAATCCACGGTGGTGCGAGTGGTCCCGCTGGCCAGCCTGGGACGTGGCGAACTGCGATACGTAAATCCCAGCGGCGGAATTACGACGCTAAATGCTGCCCAGCTGCAAACAATTTTTACGAGCAACGGCAACACGGTGGGAGTGAATCCGACGGCGTTCGCTGCCTTGTCACAGGCCGCGGCAAAGTACCCCGCTAACGACTTCACGGTTGGAGATAGCACGCTGGCGACACAGTTGAACACGGCCGGCTTTCGCTTCAATGCCAATACTCCGGTGGCCTTGAACTCGCATACCGCGCGTTTCGACCTCAAGCTTAATGAAAAGCACACTCTCTTTCTTCGCGCCAACGTAATCTATGACAAGACTGGTGTAGCCCCGCGCTTTCCGGACACGCCCGCCGTACAGGATTGGTCCCACCCCTGGGGTTTTGTGGCTGGCCATACCTGGGCGCTAAGTAATAGCGTGGTGAACAACTTTCGCTATGGCTTCACTCGCGAGGCCTTCACTAACCCAGGGGACTCAACGCAAAACTCTATAAGTTTCCGTTTCGTTTTCCAGCCTCTCAATTTTAGCCGGACTCGCAGCCGCACGACTCCCGTGCAGAACCTTACCGATGATTTGTCCTGGGTTCGCGGCAGTCACACTTTGCAGTTTGGTGCGAACGTAAGGATTATTCGCAATCACTCAGTGGACTTCAGCAGTTCGTTCGACAATGCGAGTGCTAATCCTTCGTTCTACGCCGGTGGCGCGGGCGCAGCTCAATCAAATGCGGTAAATGCCTTTTCCCCGATTGGGACTGGATACACCTCGACCGTGCAAAACGCTGTCACCGCGCTGATCGGCCGGTTTTCTCAATACTCAGGAGTCTTCTCATTTAATATTGATGGGAGCCTTAAGCAGTTGGGCCAGCCGAATATTCGCAACTTCGCCACCGAAGAATATGACGGCTACGTGCAGGACGTTTGGAAGGTAAAACGAAATCTAACCATAACCGGCGGGCTTCGTTATAGCCTCAGTCATCCTGTGTACGAAACCCAGGGGTTTGAGGTAAAAACCAACATCCCACTCGGCGATTACTTCGACAAGAGAGTCGCGGCAGCCGCTGCGGGCTCGGCTTTCAACGACCCGCTTACCGTCGAGCTCTCCGGCAAGGCCAATCATAAATCACCTCTCTATAACTGGGACAAGAACAACTTTCAACCGCGGATCGCCGTTGCCTGGTCGCCAAGGTTCAAGCACGGTCTGCTCGCAAGTGTTCTCGGCAAAGACGAGCAATCCGTTTTTCGCGGCGCATTTTCAATCACGAACGATTACTATGGCGAGCAATTGGCGGTGAGCTTCGATCTAAACAACACGATCGGGTTCGTGTCGAGCCAAACCACTGCCGCCAATACCTTCAACCTCACCAGCCGGCAAGGTCCTTTGTTTACCGGTTTCGGACAAGCGGTGCGAACCTTCCCTTGCTCGCCCAGGTTCTGCATCTCGATTCCGGCGAAGGTGACATTCCCCAACCAACAACCGGCCGATGAGGCCCCGCGCATCGAGTCATCGCTCGATTCCAGACTCGTGGCGCCAATTAACTATAGCTGGAACTTTACCTATGAACGTCAGTTGCCCAAGGGTTTGCACATTACGGCCTCCGACGTTGGTCGCTACGCGAAACATCTCATCGCAACACGCGACGTAATGGCCCTGAACAACCTGGTCGACAAGAAATCGGGCATGGATTGGTACACGGCGGCTACTAAACTGGAACTTCTGCGCGCCAACGGCACAGATATCTCCGCCGTTGCCCCGATCCCTTATTTCGAGAATCTTTGGCCAGGTCTGGGAGCATCCGAATGGGGCGATCCGAGTTTGAGTGCCACTCAGGCTGTCTACAAAATTGCCACCGATTTTTTTGGCAATGACTGGACGGACACGCAGTTTGAGATCGATGATCAGGGAATCTTTCCCAACATGTTCTTCCAGCCCCAATATGGGGCGCTCGCCACCTTCAGCAGCATTGGCCACTCGTGGTATCACGGGGGTACTCTAACGGTTCGCGAGCGGCTGAATAACTCGCTTAGCTTTGACTTTAACTACACGCTGTCACACTCGCTGGATGATGCCTCGGGTTTGCAAACCAGCGGCGGATACGGCGCGGCGTTTATTCTCAATCCACTGCGGCAGCACGATTGGTATGCCGATTCTGATTTCGATTATCGGCATATTATCAACATGAATGCGATCTGGCAGTTGCCGGTTGGTCGCGGTCGTTGGCTGTTCAATGATGCTAACAAGTGGGTCAATGGTTTCATCGGCGGTTGGCAGTTGTCGGGCATTTACCGATGGAATTCGGGGCTGCCGTATTCAGCACCCTATGACGACGCCCGCTGGGCGACGAATTGGAACGCGCAAAGCTATAACGTCAGGGTCGGACCAATTGACACGTGTCCAACTCGTGGCGGCGTGGACTCTCCAAAGCTCTTCGGATGCAATACGACTGCGGCATACAGGAGTTTCCGAAACGCCAGGCCCGGAGAGTCGGGTGATCGCGCTCCCTTCAGGTTGCCAGGATACGTAAGTCTCGATCTGGGTCTCAGCAAAGAGTTCAAGATGCCCTGGGGCGAGAACCATAAGCTGCAGCTTCGTTGGGAGGTTTTCAACGTAACTAATACCCAGAGGCTGGGCAGTGTCGACGCCAGCCGGACCGGTTACGGAATCACTGCGGATCCCGGTGGCAGACCATTCGGTTGCGTGGGTGCTGCCTGCGTGCCTCAGGATGGAACAGGTGACGGAACCCAGGCTACGCCGCCCACCAATTGGTCGAATTTCACAGCCATTCAGGGAACACCGAGAGTAATGCAGTTTGGACTTCGGTACTCCTTCTAACTTTCCTTGTGTCGTTGACACTCTTAAGCGGGTTGGAGACTCAATCTCCAACCCGTTTTGCTTACTCGCGGCTCGCATAGCCAATGCTTCATGAAAGATGAAATGGCTTAAGAAGAGATCGCGACAGCCCATTACGGCTGTGACGAGGGTTTTATGAAGGTTGCCGGCAAGACGTTTTCGCTGTCCTCGCTGATCATTTTGTGGGTCGCAAGTTTTGTTGTCTGTATGGCCCAGCGCGGCGTGCCGGCTTCAAGAGGGACTGGTTTCACTCTATTCGGGGATCTCGAGGTTACCCAGGCCAGCGCCACCGAGGTCAAGCCACTAGCGTTCGATTTGCTCCTCTATACGCGCAGCGGCGTTTTGATAGATCGACAAAAGGTCGGAAGCAAAGGCCGTTACCGTTTTATCAATGTTCCGCCAGGAGATTTTGATCTTGTGATCGAGTTTGAAAATTCTGAGGTTGCACGCTCTCCGGTTCGGCTCACCGGAATCCCGACAGACTTTCGACAGGACATCGCCTTAGAGTGGCGAGAGAGTCCTTCACCAAAGCCCGCCCGGGCAGCGGTGGTCTCAGCCGATGATGTTTACGACCGCAAGTCCCCTAACCAGGACCGATTCGAGAACGCACGCACCGCGTTTGACAGAAAAGAATACGACAAAGCTGCAGCCCTCCTTCGCGAAATTGTGGCTGCTGATCCGCAGGACTTTCCCGCATGGGCTGAACTCGGCACCGTCCATCTTGCCGAGAAGAACTTGGCTGAGGCTGAGAAGGCATACTTGCGTGCGACCGAGATCCGGCCCAGGTTCTTTCTGGCGCTTTTGAATCTCGGTCGCGTTCGCCTGACGCAAACGCTTTATGACAGCGCTATCGCCGCGCTGGAGCAGGCGGTAGCCGTTCAGCCAAAGTCGGCGGATGCAAACTACTTTCTTGGCGAAGCCTATCTGCAGAATAAGAAAGGATCGAAAGCAGTTGGATACCTAAACCAGGCAATCCTCCTCGATCCACAGCGAATGGCGGACGTTCACTTGCGCCTGGCGGCGCTTTATCACGGCGCCGGTCTAAAAGACAAAGCGGCGCTTGAGTATGAAGCATTTCTGAAGCAGCGGCCCGATTATCTGGATCGAAAGAAGCTCGAAAAGTACATCGCAGAAAATAAGAAACCATAATTAAGGAGGGTGTGGAACGGTCCACGCAAACATTGAAGGAACCTGTCATCTGCCAACTTCGTTCAGCAAGCAAAGCTCGCGCACACGCGGGGAAAAACTCTTCAGGAGAAATTCAATGAAACGTGTACTAATCGTGGTGATGCTGGTGGTGGGAGCGGCGAGCCTCGGTCTGTGGCGATCGCACGGCGGCGTTCGTGCGGGTTTGAGCAAAGCCGTGGGCATGTCCGACGGCGATTCGCAGGGCGAAGCTCGCGACGAGGTTCGCAAGAGCTTTGTGCTGCAACCCGGCGCTCGCCTGGAGGTTGAGGGCATAAACGGCAAGGTCGACATTCAAACTTCAGACACCAAAACCGCGGAAGTCTATCTACTGCGCACCGGGAAGAACAGCGAGTCGCTTTCTCGCCGCCAGGTAACGATTGAGCAGACCGCGACCGGTTTGGTTGTGCGCGGAAGAGAGACGCGTCACGTAGGAATTTGGGATCATCTGTTTGGCAGCAATCCGAAGGAAGAGCTGACCATTAAAGCGCCGCGCCAAATCGCCCTGGCCCTTAAGGGCATCAACGGGCGGGTCACGACCGGAGACATTGAAGGCACGATTGAAGCGAAGGGAATCAACGGCAATGTCGAGCTAGGCCAGGCGAGCGAGTCGGCTGAGATTAACGGCATCAACGGCAGGGTCGTCGTAAGCTTGAAGCAGCTCGGCGAACGCGGCGCGCGCCTCAACGGCATCAACGGCGGCATCGAGTTGCGTCTGGCCAACGGCCTCAATGCCGATCTAACTGCCAAAGGAATGAACGGCAGTGTTCGTTCAGATATTCCGGAAGTGACCGTCGACAAAGAAGAATTTGGTCACGGGTATTCGGCCCATATCGGCACCGGCGGCGCACCGATCACCTTGGCCGGCATCAACGGCAATGTGCGACTGACCCGCGGCGAAGGTCAACCATCGAGTACTGCGACTACTGAAAAGAAAGCGGTAACTGACAAGGTGTCTAAGTCTGATTCCGAAACCAGGCGCGACAAGAGCGTGCAGTGACCGGGTTCGAGATACCAATAAAAGAAAGAAACGGGGCCGGCAACACGCCGGCCCTTTCCATTTCTGATTGCACCCGGCAGCACCCTAACCTCCCAACAGATTTTGTCGTTCTTCCGATCGGACAACATCGATCCACGAAATCACACGAAACGGCACGAACAAATCCAGTTCCGCTTCGTGTGTCTTCGTGGATTTTCTTACTCGAGAAGCGGCATTCTTAAAATGTAGGTAATAGTGAAAAGACGCGCTGTAGTATAGTGCCACGGAAAAAGAAAACCGGAAGCAGTCCTTTCTCTCCGGTTCGGATTCCTCGAACAATGTTTGAGCCAGAGTCCCGCAGCCCTTATCAAAACTCTTTCCCGGCGTTTTTGCGTTCGTCTCGCAAGACCATCATATTCATTCTGCTGTTGGCGCTAATCCTGCGCGTTGTTTTGGCGGTCTGGTTTCCGGCTTCCGCGGGAGATGAAAGCCGCTACACGCTTCCTGCCCTCAACGTACTTCACGGCCACGGTTTTTCTTCGGACTTGAGAGAGCCCTACAGTCCGACTATGGGGGCGGTCCCTCTATACCCTCTTTTCATAACTGCACTCTTTGGTGTCTTCGGCGAACACACGCTAGCCGTAAGAATCGCCCAGGGGTTGTTGGATCTGCTGACGAGTCTGCTGGTGGCTTTTATCTCTTTCAGCCTCGCGCCCGCTCCGTTACGAAGCCGCGCTGCCATTTCATCGTTCGCGATCTACGCATGTCTTTCCTGGTTCACCGTGTTTTGGACCAGATATGTCCTGACAGAAACTCTGGCCCTATTCCTGACGATGCTGGCAATAGCCGTCGGGATTACCGCCTTCAAGAGAGGAGGATGGTCCTGGGCGGTTGCCGGCTCAATTTGCGGGCTGGCGCTGATGACCCGTCCTGACTCGCTCCTGCTGGTCGTTGCTTTCGTTCTGCTGTTGGCGTTGAGATTCATGCGCCACCGTTCCGCTCTGATAATTGGTCAGATGCTGCTCTTTTCCACTGGATTGATGCTGACGTTGGCTCCCTGGACGCTGCGAAATTATCTCGACTTCAGACAGTTCCAGCCGCTCGCCTCGGAATATGGTTTCGCGAACGGTGGGTATATGCCGAGAGGATATTTGCAGTGGATTAGAACGTGGATAACGGACGAGACTTACTTCGATGTGTTCCTGCCGGCGTTTCGGCCCGGCAGCCAGCCGTTCGATCCCCTGAAGTTGCCGGGCACTGTATTTGATTCGCCGGAAGAAAGAGAGCAAGTCCTTCAATTAATGGCCAGGTATGAAAGAGAGCGGGAATTTACTCCAGAGATAAACGAAGGGTTCGCAGCGATCGCCGGCGCCCGCATTCGTCGAGCGCCCCTCCGCTTTTTCGTTTGGCTACCCTTGAAACGTATTCTTTCTGTCTGGCTGACCGGATTTGCCACCACCAACCAGCTTCATCGGCTCGTCCGAATGCTCATGGTGGTACCAATATTGATCGGCGGCCTGGCGGGCTTCATGCTGTGCGCGCGGAATCGTTTGGTGTCGGGATTGCTGGTGCTGGTCGTGCTGACTAGAACTGTATTTCTTGGTTATCACTATGCTCCAGAGTCACGGTACATAGTTGAAGCCTATCCGGCGATGATCGCCGCGTGTGGAGTCACCTGTGCAATCCTTTGGCGTTACCTGCAGCAACGATTTAAGAGAGATCGGATCTCTCCCGAAAAAGAGTCAGGAGAATACTCGGCTACTGACACATAAAAAGAGGGCGCCCAATGGCCTTGCACAAAAAGTATTGGCAGAGCATCAATCGGCCGTTGGTGGTTTGGTTAATTTGGATCCGATCGAACGCGCGCAGCGCTCGCATTAGCACCGCGGCTTCAGCCCGGTGATTCGCAAGTCGGAATGGAAGGAATCGTTTCTAACGGTTTTTGCTGGCAGATGATCGGGAAAAACCGTTGGAAACGGTTCAGAAAACTATGTTGTCGAACT
>JAWWPL010000181.1:0-5430 GCA_033850605.1 Blastocatellia bacterium
AACTCTGAAAGTCTCTTCTCTCGTTTGTGAGAGTGCCGGGGAAGGCCTGGGTTGGTCAAGCTTTGCGCCTTCCCCGTAGTGGGGTAAAAGTGTGTTGCTGCTAATCTACGGGGCACTAATCATCTGCGATTGATAGAGTCCCTGAGCCCTCAGCGATTGGTTGATCATCAACTTGATCATCCAGGGGTCTCGTCCTTCGTCCCTCACTCAGACCAACCCGGGGCTAGCATTCGCGTCAGCAAGGCAGGATTTTTTATTTCTTGACTATGCATCCACTCTTCTGACTCTGCCATCAGCTCACGACCGCGGTCGCCGCCTAACGATTGGCCCAGCCGCCGGCGAGCCGCCATGGCCCGAAGACGCATATCGGTCTGATCAAATCCTCGAACAGCCTCTGAGAGCAGAGCCACCTCCCGCGAGGTGTCACCATGGTAACTGGCAATGGGAGCGCGGATAAGCGGTACCAGCGGATCCGACCATGGCATTCCTTCTTTGGCAATGCTGCTGGCCAATCGTTCAGCAGCCTTCAACAGGCGCTCCCTATCGCTGCTGCGGTTGGCTTGAATGCCGGCCGCGAGCGCGGTGCGTGCTTGCAGGTACAACGAGTCCACCCTTAGCACCTGGGTGCGAAGTAGCAGCGACTCTTTCAAGGCCTTGTATTGACCTTTGACATGTTTCAACGCAACTTCCGCGTCGTCCGTATAGAGCTCAATCTGGGCCATGGCTAGCATCGAACTATAGTGCTGCAGATGAAAACCCTCGCGCGGCCATATTTTGAGCGCTTCAATAACCTCCATGCGGGCACGATCCGGATCATCGGCCGCCAGCCAAACCAGGTTTAGACGTGTCCGCAGATCGGTTGCGGCAAGAACATCCCCCTGTTCCAGGGCAGCTCCCAGTAGAATTGGAACTCGCCGTGAAACATCGGCAAGTTCTCCCAGATACAACAGCGAGCTGAGCATGAACCGTTGCGCCATCCCAATCTCCCATCGCGCACCTGTACAGCGATCACGAAACACCTCTACCGCGCGATCGCACGATTCAGCCGCCCTCTTCCAATGACCCGTCAAGTAGGCGCTGAGACCGTCTGCCCAGAGTGCCATACCGATCGCGTGAGGGTGATCCACTTTCTTTGCGAGGTCTTTCGCAAGCTGTAAGACTTTGACACCGCGTGCTCGGCTTCCACCTCGGTTCGACGCAGCTTGCGCCGCCTCGAACGAGATAGCTCGCGACACCCGATAAGGCTCTCCGGTGCGCAAAGCCAATAAGAGATGGCGACTTTGAAAGTCCGCGCTACGAATGAAATCGACGGCACCCAGGCCCGCAGCGACTGTCCAACAGATGTCGATCCGGGCCAGCTCAGCCTCAGGGATGTCGCTCGCTTTGCGTTCTGTGAATTCGAGTCCGCGCATACGAATCCATAAGCGTCGCAAAATCAGGGAGAGCAGCGCCCGCCGGGGTCCATTCGCCAACTTGAATCCGGCGGTTTCCAGGACGACGCGAAAGACTTCCAGCCCTTCCTCAATATGGCCGCCAGTTAACAGCTGTGCGCCAGCGCGTTGCTGTAACGCCAGCGCCTGATGCGATCCGCTCGCTTTCGCCGCGTCGAGAAATTCCCGGGCGGCTTCAGCCGGCCGGCCAGCGTTCGCCAAAGCGTCGCCGAGGCTGATCTTCAAGTCGACTATGTTGACGTCGTTCTGCCGCAACTCGATGGCGCGGCGGTAGTACAAGGCAGCCCGATCAAACGCCAGCGCGCTCGCCGCTTTGCGGGCCGCGGCCTCGGCATGAACAGCCGCGCGATCTTCTTCGCCTGCGCCGAGATAGTCTTCGTAGAGCGCTTTCGGATCGTCCAGGCCTCGCGCCTCAAGGGCCTGTGCCAGTCGACGGTGAATCTGGCGCCGCTCTTCGTCGCCGAGCAACGACGCCAGCGTTTCTCCAATACGGTCGTGATAGATCTCGACTCCGTAACTCGTCCCTCCGCTGCGCACAAATTGGGCGCTCCGCAAAGCGCTCAAGATTTTCAGAGCATCGTCATTCAAGCCCGCCGCCCTGACCGCCACATCCTGATTCACCGGCCGCCTGGCGACTGCGAGGGTGTCGAGAAACTGGCGCGATCCCGAGGGCAGTTGCTCGATCCGCTCGTTGAGCATGGTGGACAGAGTAATTCCCGCGGTCGCTGCACGTTCGTTCATCATCCCGTAATGGGTCAGCTGCTCGAGCAGGAAAGGGCTGCCGCCGGCTTCCTGCACAATCGAATCCATGAATGGTTCGGTGGAGATTCCCACGGACGCAAACAGCGAGCGCGTTATCTCGCGCGCCTCGCCAGCCGGTAACGGACCAACGTAGAGTTCGCGGCAGGTGTCACTGCCCGTTCCCTGCAAGAGTTGTTTGAGGAACGGCTTGGCTTCGATGTCCTCTGTGCGAAAGCTGCCCACCAGCAGCAGCCTCGGAGCGCCTGGCGGCCGCAACAGATCTTCGAGCAGAAAAGTACTGTCGGCGTCGGCCCACTGCAGATCGTCAATATAGATCACCAGCGGCTTGCGGTCAGCGATTCGTCCGAGCAACTCGCGCAGGGCGCCAAATGCCTGGCGCCGCAACGTGAACAGGTCAACCGTCTGGGGACGGGTTGATCGCGCGTTGAAGATCGCGTCGACCTGCAGCATCACCGGAAACACCCTGGCCAGCGCCACCGAATTCCGCGGCATAAGGGCTTCAGCCCGGCCGTGACGCATCGAGGCAAGTTGCTTACTCAGATCGTCGACAACTCCGTCCAGGGCCTTGTATGGAACCGACTCGCGCTCGTAACAGCGTCCCTGCAAAACGATAGGTTTCCGTTTTTGCTCCTTGATTTGATCGAGAAAAGTCCGCACCAGCGTAGACTTGCCCATCCCTGAATTGCCGTGCACATAAACTGATACCGATTCTCCTTCTCGGGTCGCGGAGAAAGCATCATGCAATTCGGCGAGCAAGCGCTCGCGGCCAATGAAAACGCTCTCGGCTGCGGTACTGGCGAACGACGCCGGCACCGGTCCGGTTTCGCGAGCGCCCAGGGCGCGCAGCACCTCACGCCCGGTAGGCCGCGCTTCGGCGTCGCGTCGCAAAAGCTCAATGCACAGGTCGTTGAGATCGCGCGGAACCTCACGGTTGATCTCGCTGGGCTGGATCGGATCGCGCGTCTGCTTGCGCATCATGACTTCAAAAAGACGGCCCCGAAATGGAAGCCGAGCGGTCAACGCCTGGTAAAGGATCACACCCACGCTGTACCAGTCGCTGGCCTTTGAAATCGACATTTGCGCACCTTGCTCTGGCGACATGTAGTCGGGCGTGCCCGCCAACAGCGTCTCTTGCATCTTGGGCTCAATGTCTTCGACCAGGCCAAAGTCGAGCAGCACTACGCGGCCTTCTTCGGTGACCAATACGTTTGAAGGCTTGATATCGCGATGCAACTTGCCCAGTTCGTGCAGGCAGTTTACGCCTTCGGCCAGTTGCCGCAGACCTGAACGCAAACGCGATTCATCGAGTTTGAAGAGGTTTGTCGCCGACGACGACTGTGCTTCATCCAGCGGAGCCACTTCCCCCGAATCAAGCGAGAGAGGCGAGCTGTCAAAAACTTCGGTGTCAGCTTCACTGTCGGTGTGACTTGCCTGACGCACGCGAGGGCCCAGCAAAGTGTTGTTGGTCGCAGCGTCGGGCTCGGCGGTTTCCGGCCGCACGTACTGAATAAAGGTTACTCCTTTGACCAACTCCATGGTAAAGAACCAGTGGTCGCCCTCAGACATCAGTTCATAGAGTGCCACCAGATTAGGATGCGAAACATCGGCGAGCGTGCGAAACTCCCGTTTGAAACGATAGATGTGCGCGGCCTCTGCGCGGGTCAAAGTCTTGAGCGCGACGATTTTGTCCATTTCGCGGTCGTGCGCTTCATACACGACACCCATGCCGCCCACGCCCAGACGACGACGAAGCACGAAGCGCTCGGTCCCATTGAATTCTTTGGCGGGTTCAACCATGTGGGAAATTCACTTGACGATCTCTTCCATTACGTTGAAAGATGCGTAATTGTGCCTCACATGAATTGTGCGATCAATAACACCCGAACGCCACGGTTGATTTCGTACTTTGATTGTCACCCGCGCATCTTGCGGGTGTCTTCACGGGCGAGACGCCCGAGCCCCATTACAAACTAAAGGAGTGCAAATGGACTGGCGCATAATGCTGACAACTTTTGGCGTGATATTCCTGGCGGAAATGGGTGATAAAACCCAGATTGCCGCCATGACCATGGCCGCTCAGAAAAAACGTCCGTGGGAAGTATTCATCGGCGCCTCGCTGGCGTTGATAGCGGTTTCGGCAATCGGTGTGATAGTGGGAAGTCTTTTAAGCGAGTACCTGCCGCTCGAATGGATCAAGCGGGTCGCGGGCGCCGCATTCATCGTAATCGGGGTGCTTATTTTGATCGGAAGATTTTGAATCAAAACGATTGACCTCTATCTGTCGTTATTGGGGATCTATTCGTGCTGATTCGTTGTGATTTCGTGGATCGTTTGCTGGATGAGTAATGAAGAACGATCCACGAACTCACACGAACCGCCACGAAGAAATGGCAAATGAGAAATGCCAAATGACAATTGGAAAATGGCTCAACTTTAACGGAGAGAATAACCAT
This sequence comes from Blastocatellia bacterium, assembly GCA_033850605.1. Lineage (GTDB taxonomy): Bacteria > Acidobacteriota > Blastocatellia > Pyrinomonadales > Pyrinomonadaceae > UBA11740. The sequence continues at coordinate 4,667 of JAWWPL010000181.1, forward strand.
CATGCCGCAAACTCCACACGTCGAACGACACTTCACCGCCGGTGAGACTGTCCGCGACATCGTCATTGGCATGTCGGACGGTCTGACGGTGCCATTCGCGCTCGCTGCCGGCTTGACCGGCGCTATCGATCACGTGTCGATCATCGTCACCGCCGGCCTGGCAGAGATCGCCGCCGGCTCAATCGCCATGGGTCTTGGTGGTTACCTGGCGGCCAAGAGCGACGCCGAACACTATGCCAAAGAGCATGAGCGAGAGAAGCGCGAAGTGAAAGAGATTCCGGAAGAAGAGATGCGTGAAGTGGCCGAGGTGTTTCATTCTTACGGCCTGACTAAAAAAGAAAGCGAGCCCATCGTGGAAGCTCTGGCAAAGCATCCGCAGAAGTGGGTCGACTTTATGATGCGTTTTGAACTGGGCCTGGAAAAACCGGATCCGAAACGCGCCTTAATCAGCGCCTTCACCATCGCGCTCGCGTATGTTGCCGGAGGCTTAATTCCGCTTGCGCCTTACATTTTTGCCGCTTACGTCAAACCGATGCAGGTCGTAAACGCGTTGTTGTTTTCGGTCGCCTTCACTCTGCTCGCGCTGCTGGTTTTTGGCTTCATCAAAGGACGCTACACCGGCACGCGCCCGGCGCGAAGTGCTTTGCAAACGGCTTTGATTGGCAGCGTGGCCGCCGGCGCGGCGTTTCTGATCGCGCGCGCGATTTCGTAAAAGATAGAATCCGCAGATTACGCAGATTTCGCCGATTCAATCGGTATCATCT
>JAWWPL010000418.1:0-4414 GCA_033850605.1 Blastocatellia bacterium
GAACTCTCGTTCGTTGTTTAGAGTCGGGCTACGCCCGACTGAGCGGGCAGTAGCCCGCTCCTAAACATCGCAGGATTGATCGGAACTATGTCTTCGCCAGCGAGCGCAGGCTGCGGCGCAGGATCAATTCAACTGACAGTTCGCCGCCTTCATCGATGGCCGTTTTCACCGCTTTCTCAGCCGCTGACCTTTGATAACCGAGATTTGCCAGCGCGGACATCGCGTCGTTGCGCATCGCATCTTCGGTAGTGGCCGGCGCCGCGCCCCCGGCCTGCGCCGCGAATTCCTCTTCTAAAGCCGGCGAAGACAAGGCCGCCATCTTTTCGCGCAGATCAACCACGAGTCTTTCGGCCGTTTTTCTGCCGACGCCCGGGATAGCGACTAAACGGACCAGGTTGTTAGTGCGTATGGAAGCAATCATTTCGTCGGCACTCATTCCCGACAATAATTTGATGGCCAGGCTCGGCCCGACGCCGTTAACTGAGATCAATTGGAGGAACAGTTCGCGCTCGCGCGCAGTCTTGAACCCGAAAAGCTGAATCGCGTCTTCGCGCACATGAGTATAAATGCGCAACTGGACCGGCGAACCCGCTTCGCCCAGTTCATAAAACGTCGAGAGCGGAATCGCGACTTCATAGCCGACTCCGGCGACGTCGACGATGGCCGACGTTGCTTGCTTTGAGAGCAGAGTCCCTGAGAGATGAGCAATCATGATGGCGCCGCCGATTATCGCGTAAGCAATTTTCAATCGCAATGTGCGGCTTGCCGCTTGATGTGCGGAAAGGCTCAGCCTTTCCGGCGAGGATAAATAATCTCAGCGAGGCTGCGCCTCCGCATCGTCGAGGCATAGCCTCGCCTATATTCAACTCAAGGAAGGTTTACGGAAAGGCAAAGCCTTTCCGCACATCAGGTGGCAAAGCCACTCCGAATTCAGTTTGAAGGCGCAAGCTAAAGCTTGAGCTCCACACTAACGCACTCCAAACAAATCGACCGCTTTCCGGCGACGCCTCCCTGGCGTTATACTTTGCGAGTGAGCGTCAAAGTATGAAGCGCGAAAAGATCTCTGAGCTGACCACTAATCGATTGAGTGTCTACCTGCGTTGCCTGAATGATCTGGCCGCCGCGGGTATCAAGACCGTATCGTCGCAGGAACTCGCCGAACAATTTAATCTCAACTCAGCGCAGATCAGAAAGGACCTCGGCTACTTTGGCGAGTTTGGCGTGCGCGGAGTCGGGTACTTCATCGACGATCTCCGTAAACATCTGACCACGATTCTCGGCCTAGACAAGCCACATCGCGTCGGCATTGTGGGCGCGGGAAGATTGGGAACCGCGCTGGCCAACTACAATGGTCTCTCCAAATCAAATTTCGCGGTGGTCGCTCTGTTCGACAACGACCAGGAGAAGATTGGCCAGCACGTCGGGCCGGATCAGATTCCCGTGTATGACGCGAAAAAGATAGCCCGTGTTGTTCGCGAAGAGGGAATCGACGTCTGCGTAATTGCCGTGCCCGCTCGCGTGGCCCAGCGAGTGCTGAACCAAATAATGGCCGCCGATGTGAAAGCGATTCTGAACTTTGCCCCGGCTCCCCTGGCCGGGCGTCTGGGCGTGAAGGTCAAGACAGTTGATCTGACAACCTCGCTTGAGTCTCTGTCATATTTTCTGGCGCGGCCTCAGGCTGCTCGCTTGACCAATGTGCGACGCGGGGTTGTGCGACAGAATGACGTGACGCCGACCGATCGGCGTGAGGTGTAGATCCCGTATGACCAGGCTTTGGAAAAGGTCTTTGAGTTTGAGTCTGGGAGTTATTGCCCTATGTTGTCTCTGTAGCTTGGCGTACGTGATCCCCGTACTCACTACTGAGATCGACCCCAATCTAATAAAGGGTCAATGCCCGGGTGGAAAGGATTGGGATCAACTTGGAAGTTCCTGTCACGAAGGGGTAATTGTTGACTACATGCCTCCTGTCGCACCCGTGAAGCCATCCGAAACCGCCCAAAAAAAGAAAAGAGGCCGGTAGTTGGACGAACAGACCGCCAGACGCGACCTACTACGAATTTGCCATTTGATGTACGAGCGAAGCTATGTCGTTTCGTCGGACGGTAATGTGAGCGTGCGTCTGGATGACGGGCGGATTCTGGCCACGCCGACCATGACCTGCAAGGGGCGTATGACGGATGACCTAATCGCGGTCACCGACATCGAAGGCCGGCAACTGAATGAGAGCCGCGCGTCCAGCGAGCTGGCCATGCACCTTTTGATTTATCGCGAGCGGCCCGACGTGAAAGCTGTCTGTCATGCACACCCGCCACACGGAACTGCGTTTGCCGTGGCCGGTTTGGCAATCGATCAGCCGATACTTTCGGAAGTCATCTTAACGCTTGGCTGTGTGCCGCTGGCCGAATATGGCACGCCTTCGACTGCTGAATTGACCGATGCAATGCAGCCACTGGTCAAACATCACAACGCGTTGTTAATGGCCAATCACGGCGCCGTGGCTTACGGATCGGATCTGTGGCAGGCCTTTGATCGTCTCGAAACGCTCGAGCACACGGCGAAAATCGCCATCCTGTCGCGGGTACTCGGTGGTTCGAAGAATCTTTCTCCCGACGCGATTGAAAAGCTAATCAATGTGCGGGAAGCTGCGGGCTATCTTGACTCAGGGGCACGCTGTCAGGCTTGTGGCTACTTGCATGAGACCTCTCTGTCGTGCCCGACGGGTGATCGGCCGGCGGCGCGCGCGCACTCTTCATCGACGTCAAACGGAGCAGGGAAGGTCTCTCTAACGAGAGAAGAGTTAGTCGAACTTTTGACGCAAGCAGCGCGCTTACGGGAATGATGACGTAGCGTACGCTGCCAGCGTGCGCCCGCTGCGGTGGCGCTGACAAAGCAGATAGAGGCCCATTAGTAAGTCCGGCCAACTTGTCCTATTCTAGGTGCGCTCATCATGATCCTAGTTTGCGCTGTGTCATAACCGAGGCCAAAATGAATAATCTCGTCGTGTACCAGAAGAAATTCGCAGCGAGTGGCTTACGGGTATTTGAGCGCGCTCTTCAAGAATCGCGTCGTCGAAAACAGAATTATGTTTCGCTGGGACATCTTCTGATCGCATTGGATGTCGAGGACGGCGGTTCTTTCAGGTATCTCGTTGGTAAGTTGCGTGCGGATCATGGTCTGACGGCGGATGCGATACCGGCCGAGCAAGCTGTGGGGAAGCTCATGGAGTCGAGTCCTAAATACGAGGGCGAGGGAGTCCGCATCGGGCCTGAAACGAAAGACTTCTTGCGGCGAGCCATTAAGATCGCGCGGTCCAACCAACGTCAGAAAATTGAGGCCGCTGATCTTGTGTCGGCATTTCTACAAATCGCGCCGATACCCTATGTTCGTCCTGATTAAAGTCTGCGCTTTTGATTCTTGAGTTTGATCTTACGATTTACGAACGGTCCCGAAACACAGGAGAAACTGAATGCAGGAAGCACTCGGAATGGTCGAGACCAAAGGTCTCGTGGCAATGATTGAAGCAGCCGATGCGATGGTCAAAGCGGCTAACGTGACTTTGGTGGGCTATGAAAAGATCGGCGCAGGATTTGTGACGGCGATTGTCCGTGGCGATGTCGCGGCCGTGAAGGCGGCGACGGATGCCGGAGCCGCAGCCGCGCGACGAGTCGGCGAATTGGTAAGCGTCCACGTAATCCCGCGCCCGCACGGCAGCGTCGACGATGCGATGCCGATCACGGCCCAAAGCCGCGCATGATCATCGCTCGCATTGTTGGCACAGTCGTGGCTTCGCAAAAAGATCCGCGGCTGGAAGGCAAAAAGCTGCTCATTGTTCGACCGATCAATCTTGACGGCTCGGACACGACTGGCTATGTCGTCGCGGTTGACACAGTCGGGGCCGGTTTTCATGAGCGCGTGTTGGTGGTCGCCGGATCGAGCGCGCGTCTGGCGCAAAACATGAAAGACGCTCCCGTCGATGCCGCGGTTGTCGGCGTGATCGACACGGTGGATGTAAACGGTTAGTCCAAAGTCCAAAGTCGCGTGACCAAAGTCGCCGGCTTTGTTGACGTTGGACGTTGGACTTAGCTAATGCAACTGGCGCGCGTTATCGGCACGGTCGTCGCAACGGTGAAGAACCCTTCGCTGGAGGGACGCAAACTGCTGATCGTCCAGTCCCTCAACAAAGATCTCTTGCCGCAGGGGAAGCCCCTGGTCGCGGTGGATGCGGCTGGGGCAGGTGTGGGTGAATTGGTCTTTTGGTGCCGCGGCAAGGAAGCCAGCTTTCCCTTCAAACGCGAAGACACGCCGACCGATTGCACGATTGTCGGGATCGTTGATTCCGATAAACATGTCTTTAATGGTTAGTCGTCAGTACTGATGTCCGGCAAACATTGGTTTGTCGTTTCCGATGTAATTG
>JAWWPL010000445.1:0-4944 GCA_033850605.1 Blastocatellia bacterium
TCCTCGCTCATTACATCCCTGGCTGTTTGCCTGGTCTCAGGGGGAATGGATTCATGTGTCACGGCCGCGATCGCCCGCGATGAGAATGCGGAACTCGCTTTTCTGCACGTCTCGTACGGCCAGAGAACCGAAGCACGTGAACATCGCGCATTTGAAGAATTGGCCGACCACCTGGCCGTCAACAAACGATTGGCGGTTTCAATCGAATCACTGAAAGCAATCGGCGGCTCGTCGTTGACTGACCATGGAATGCCGGTGACCGAAGCGAATCTGGCGGCGCCGGGGATTCCAACCAGCTACGTCCCTTTTCGTAATGCGCACATGCTGGCGATTGCCGCCAGCTGGGCCGAAACGCTCGGCGCCCAACGAATCTATATCGGAGCGGTCGCCGAAGACTCTTCCGGATATCCCGATTGCCGGCCTGAATTCTACGAGGCCTTTCAAAAGGCAATTGATGCCGGGACCAAGCCGGAAACAAAGATCGACATCGTCACTCCCGTGATTTCTCTTACCAAGTCAGAGATTGTGCGACGCGGCCTGGAATTGGGCGCCCCTTTGGAGCTGACCTGGTCCTGTTATACAGCGGAGGATCGGGCTTGCGGCCGGTGCGACTCGTGCGCACTCCGTCTGCGAGCGTTCCAGCAGGCGGGAGTTAAAGATCCGATTGCGTATGCTTGACAGGAATGCTCTCCCTGATTAACTTAAAGCCGGTTTCAAGGCTACAACTTGTTGTCACTGCGGGGCATCTTAAGGCCGGCTCAACCAGAGCCATAGATTGTTTGGAGGAATATCAAAATGCGTCGTCCTTTTATTTTTGTTATAGCCGTCGCGGTGCTGGTGTTCGGCGCCATATCAGCTGCAGCCCAGACCGGTCAGCTTCGCGGTCACGTCCTCTTAAGACAAGCGGATGGCACGACCGTAAAGGCGGCTGACGCGGTTATCGATGTCTACCGCACTGACCTCAGCGGCGTTTATCACACCAAGACGGACAAGAAGGGCGAGTTCGTTTTCGCTGGTCTGCCCTTTATCGGTAGATACATTATCGCTGCCAGCATGGCCAATGCCGCGCCGACTTTTCAGGCGGGCGTGAGGGTCGGTCAGGAGATCGATTTCGAACTCGTGCTTAATCCTGGCGACGGCCGCAAAATGACTCTCGACGAGATCAAGAAGATGCAAGCGAGCAGCAGCAGCGGTGAAACCGCTGGGTCAAATGGCGGAGGTACCGAGAGCGCCGCCGACAAAGCCAAGCGCGAAGAGTTACTCAAGAAGAACGAGGAGATCAATAACGCCAATAAGAAGGCTGACGATACGAATAAGGTGGTCGGTGAATCGTTCAAGGCCGGGAACGCCGCATTAGCGGCAAAGAATTATGAGGAAGCGATAAAGCAATATGATGTCGGTCTTGCCGCCGATCCGGAACAAGCTGCTTTGCTAACCAACAAGGCTGCAGCGTTGAAGGCCAGGGCGGTAGACAAATACAACGCTGCGATTCAATCCAAGGATGACGCCGCGAAGACGGCCGGGATTGATGCGGCCAAGACAGACTTCAAGAACGCTGCGGAGGCTTCTGATAAGGCCTTTGAGCTGATCAAGAAAGAGCCGGCTGTGACCGATCCGAACGATCAGAAAAGGCATGACGCAAACAAATACGCGGCGCTGAGCGTCAGGGCCGAAGCTTATCGTCTCTATGTAAGCAAAGGCGATTCGACGAAGGCGGACGCCGGCGTAGCCGCGTTTCAGGATTATATTGCGGCAGAAACCGACCCCGTGAAGAAGACAAAGGCGCAGCTTGATCTGGCCCAGATGCTGCTGGACGCAGGCGCCGGCGATAAGGCTTATGCTGAATATCAGAAGATACTCGCCGCCCAACCCGATGACGCCGACGCGAACCTGGGTGCGGGATTGGCGCTCTTCAGCACTGGCGACAAGACCAAGTATCAGGAGGCCGCTAACTTCCTCCAGCATTTCGTCGACAAGGCGCCCGACACGCATAAGTTTAAGAACGACGCCAAGGCGATCCTGGCTGAGATGAAGAACACAGAAAATGTCGTTCCCGAAAAAACGCCCCAGCGTCGTAAACGACCGTAATTTGTTTGAAAGTTTATTCGAGGCGTTTAGAGGCGGGCTACGGCCCGCCTTTTTTTGCAGGCAGGGCCTTTTCTTGATCGGAGCCCTCCCTGACGGTCGGGCTTCTGACACGTTAATGAAAGTCGTGTGATCCCGGGCTCTGGATTTTCATCTGCAGAGGCTCGACAGTTCTGGCCTTTACTGAAATTACATTGTCCTGATGCTGCAAGACACCACCGATTAACAGGAACGGATAATCAACCAGGGCGAGCCGGTTCTGTTCGAAAAGCTTGGGCGTGACAATTACATTAGCGATTCCGGTTTCATCTTCCAGGCTAAGAAACACAAATCCCTTCGCCGTTCCGGGACGCTGGCGCACAATCACCCAACCCGCCACCCGCACCCACTGACCGTTGCTCAAGTTCTTCAAATCAAACGCACGGATTACGTTCATCGTGTTCAGCCAGGCCCGTTGATGGGCCATTGGATGACGGCCGATGGTAATTCCAGTTCCCCGCAAATCTGCATTCAAACGTTCATTGAGCGTCATTGGCACCAGCGGCGAGTGACTATCCTCCTCAAGTTTTTCATAGAGTGGACCCGCATCTCGCGCCACCCGCTCGACCTGCCACAAAGCGTCGCGGCGATTAGCATGGAGCGCGTCAGCGCGAACTGATTTTTGATCCCGAGGCTCATTGAGCGTGCTACGCACGCTGGCGGACAAGATGGCCGCGCTCCATACGGGCGCTCCAATAAAATTCAACGCCCCCACTGCGGCCAACTTTCGCAATTCATCTTTTCTTAACTCCGGCACGCGTTGGTGCAAATCATCGAGACTGCTAAAAGGACGCTGCTTTCGCTCGCGCTCAATTGCGCGACCGGACACTTCACGCAAACCTTTGACGCAGCGAAGGCCGAGACGAAGAGCCAGAACCAGCGGTCGGCGGTCAGAGATCAGAGGTCGGCAAGTCATTTCAGGCTCACAGCTAGTTTCTATACTACCGAGACCTCTGACTTCTGACTTCTGACTTCTGACCTCTGACTTCTGACCTTCGTCTTCTGCAATCGTGCAATCCCAATTCGATCGGGTCACATCAACCGGGTTCACTTTCAATCCATGCCGCTGGGCGTCCTTAATAATCGTAAACGGCTGATAAAAACCCATCGGTTGATTATTGAGCGTGGCTGCGGTAAACGCCGCCAGGTAGTGACACTTGAGATAGGCACTGGCATAAGCAATCAAAGCAAAACTGGCGGCGTGCGATTCGGGAAAACCGTAAAGTGCAAACGAAGCGATGGACTGTACTATTTCGTCCTGCGTCTTACCGGTAATTCCCTTCGCGGTCATCCCGCGCCGCAGTTTCACTTCAATGTCCTGCATGCGTGCTTCCGACCGTTTGAATCCCATCGCCCGACGCAACTCTTCGGCTTCGCCGCCGCTGAAGCCGGCGCAAATCATCGCCATCTTGAGCAACTGCTCCTGAAACAACGGCACTCCCAAGGTGCGCTTCAGAACCGCCTCCAGTTCGGGATGCGCATAGGTAACCGGGGCGCGGCCCAGACGCCGGCTCAAGTAAGGATTCACCATGTTGCCGACAATCGGACCCGGGCGAATGATGGCTACCTGGACCACGATGTCGTAAAACTTGGAGGGCCGGAGTCGTGGCAGACAAGACATCTGCGCGCGGCTTTCGATCTGAAACATTCCGATCGTGTCGGCCTGCTGCAAGGCTTTATAAACCACTCGGTCATCGGCGGGCAGATGCGCCAGATCAACTTCTTCACCCGAAGTCTCGCGAATTATTTGGATTGAATCTTCCAGGACCGCCATCATTCCGAGGCCCAGTAAATCAACTTTGATAATACCCAAATCGGCGCAGTCCTCTTTATCCCATTGCACCACCACCCGTCCGGGCATCGCCGCGGGCTCGAGCGGGACCACGGAATTTAATTGCCCCTGACAAATCACCATGCCTCCCGAATGCTGGCCCAGATGGCGCGGCAAATCCTGAACAGCCCGGTAAAGCTGGAAAAATTTCTTGATGCGACGATCTGTTAGATCGAGCCCGGCATCTTTGAATTGCCGCTCCGGAGTATCTTTAGGATCTTTCCACTCCCAGGTATGGACGAGACTGGATAGACGTCCCAGTGTTTCTTCATCAAATCCCAGTACCTTGCCAACTTCACGCGCGGCTGAACGTCCGCGATAAGTGATCACATTCGCGGTCATCGCCGCGCCCAGTTTGCCGTAGCGTTCGTAAACATATTGAATGGCCCGCTCGCGCTGAACGCCGCTCGGCAGATCGAGATCAATGTCCGGCCACTCGCCGCGCTCTTCAGAAAGAAAGCGCTCGAATAAAAGCTCCATGCCGACCGGATCGACCGCGGTAATTCCCAGGCTATAGCAAACCGCACTGTTCGCCGCCGAACCGCGTCCCTGCACCAGAATGCCGTGGCGTTTGCAAAACTGAATGATGTCCCAGACGATCAGAAAGTAACCTTCGAGTTTGAGTTTTTCGATCAGGGCCAGCTCGTGCTCGATCTGTTTTTCGGCGCGCGCGAAAGTCGGCACGCCCTGCTGTCCCGAGTAACGCCCGCGGGCGCCTTCATAAGTTCGCTGGCGCAGAAATGAAGTCATCGTCTCGCCTGCGGGGACTGGATAACGGGGAAACTCATAGCCAAGGTCCTTGAGCGAGAATTCAAGTCGGGACGAAAGTTCTAATGTATTTGCGATCGCTTCCGGCAAGTCGGCAAACAGGGCCGCCATTTCTTGCGGCGATTTTACGAACCTTTCGGAATTGGTCGAGAGCAAACGCCCCGCAGTTTCCAGTTGCACATGGTTCCGTATGCAAGTGAAAACATCGGCTACTTGTCGCT
>JAWWPL010000499.1:0-13598 GCA_033850605.1 Blastocatellia bacterium
GGCGAATGTTGTTTTCCGCCTGATCCAGTTGCCCACGTTTGATAAAGATACGCGCTTGTTGGAAGACCGCGCGCATATTGTCAGGGTTCGCTTTTACTACCTGATCCAGAATGACGGCCGCTTCGTCGTACTGTTCCAATTCCAGGTGCGCCATGGCGCGATTGGTCAAAGCCACCGGCCGGTACTTCTCGTCCAGTTCGGCCGCGCGGGTAAAGGCTTCAATCGCCAGTGGGTACTGCCGCTGATCGAACAGGGCGATGCCATAGTTATTCCACCGGCGCCAATCCGGCATCGCCGTTTTAGGAATATCGGCGGCCGCAACCGGATCGTTCTTGCCGAGGCGCATCAGATAGTCGGCACTGGCCATCGTCACGATTGGATAATCCACCGCCTTGCCCAGCGCGTAGTCGCTAAAGACGCGCGTGAATCGGCGATAACGTAAACGAACTGTCAGATGCAACGCGCCGGTAACATCGGCGGGGACGCGGAACCGATAGCGAGCTAGATCCGACCGCCCCGACTGAATCAGGTTGTTTTGCGCGAACACTCGCGTCCGCCAGATGTGGTGCTTGTCGTTATAGGTCCCGTCTGCTTTTACCAGATAGGTCTTGTAGTTGTGGGCGGACTCGTCAAGATAACCATTGGGCTGTAGAAACCCGGAGTGGTAAAGGTCCTTACCTTTTTCATTGCTGACAATGAATTCGACGTACGCTTCATAAAAGTCACGCAACTCTGGCGGGAACGAGTGGCCGATGTTCTTGTTGGTTATCACCACATCCGCGCTGATTTCATCCCCCGCCTTCATGGTGAAACTTCCGCGATTGAGAGGGGCGATGAATTCATCGCTACTTCCCCCGGGAGACTTTCGATGAATCGCGAAAATATCAATCCCGAGTTTATCGTCTTCGAGAAATTTGGTAACGGCGTTTAGCTGCTCCGGCCATTTGTAGAAAAACGGAATCGCGGTATTGGCCGAGGCCCAGCGGTGCGAGGCCAGCTTCCCTTCCTTGGCCGAAACGTCAAAGAGGGGCGCCGGCTCTCGCTTCATATGACAGGAGTTGCAGGTCTCTTTGTCGCGCGTGTAGTACGGGTGCGGCGACTCCTTCGAAAAAGAGGATTGCTGCAACTCGTCGGCGACCATGAAGGCACGCAGGAATTTGTAGTCGTTAAGTTCGCGTGGGACCTGCGACTTGTGACAGGCGCCGCAGAACTCCGGCGACTTCAGCAAGGGGCGCATCATCGCGCGCCGGTGAGAAGGAACATCGTTGAGAATTTGCTGGTCCGTAACGCCCTCAAGCATGCGTGTGCCATCTTCCTTCACCAGCAACGCCGGCACTCCCATCACATAACCGCCGATGCCGCGACCGCTGACTGACTGGATCGAATGACAGGAAATGCACGAGACGCCATCATCATCGAAGGGCCGTTTTACTTTCGAATTTTTCGTCAGCGCCCCGGTAAACAATGCCGCCGGGTTATGGCACGATTCGCAGTGCCGGGTAAATTCAATTCCCTTCTGTGATTGCAGGTCCTTAACGTTCTTTTGGTAAAAAGGTTCACGAAACGCGTTTCCGTGGGCTGACTGCCGCCACTGCGTGTGCGCATCAGTGTGACAGGTGCCACAACGTTTGGCCGCCACGAACATCTCGCCGGGAATAAAAGTGCCGGTCGTCGTGGTCGCATTTCCCGGAGCAAAAGGATTCGCGCCAAACTTGAAATCGTAGGTACGTGCTATTTCGCTTGCATAAGCACCAGGATCCTTTGGGGTATCTGGGTTAGCTGTTACGCGAGCATTCCTGACGACAAAGCCTGCAGATGTGACCAGCAAGAGTATGAGAGCAAGGCGAGCAAAAGTACCGTGCCTGGCGACCGGGGAGTTCGAGATTTTGGATAACGGGGAAAACAAGTTGGTGTCCTTTCAGATGTCGTGAAGCTAAGCCACTTCGTCGTAAGACTTAGAACTCGACCTTCCCATTCATCACCAGCCTCGAAACGTCAATCCTGAAATTTGAGACCGAGTTGACCTGCTTGTCACTTAGATTAATCAATAGTTGCTTGCTCTCTGGGGTCAGTAGTGGTGCGCCTTTCGCATCCATCCTAGGAAAGAAAAAGATCGCATCGTCGCCAGGCGTTTTTGGCGCGACAAAATGAACCAGATCACGGCGCTCGCCGCGCTCGTTGGCAAGAAAGACGAAGCGTTGAAGATCTGAGAGGCGGCCACCTTTGAAGGTTGCATAGACGGCGTCAGCGCCGGGCCGATTGCGGGATTTCGAACTCAGGGTTATGACGTAGTTTCCGGCGCAGGCAGGACAATCCAATAGTCCCTTGATCTGGGTATCGAAGGTTTCGAGATCCTTCTTGCTGAGCTTTCTTGAATCCGACTCCAATTGCTTCAACCGCACCAGGGCCTGGCGCACAGGCAAAGCCGACCGTAACCGCAACGTAAAAATAAAATCCACGGGAAGATCGGACATTACTTCCGTCTGCGAACTGGCCGCGGAGGCAGACGATACTCCGGAATATGAACCCGCCGCCGTCTGCTTTTCCTTCTCAAATTGCATTCGCACTTCCTGATTGCTACTCCACGGTGAGTCATTCAAGACAGTTTCTGCGTCGCTCCTGGACCATTGTGTGAACGGCTTACTAGTCCAGACGGACTGAGCATAAGCTGCGCTCGCGGCGATGCTAAGGCTAAAAACCAGAATTGTCCCAATTCGTAAATTCCGTTTCATAAAGCGTGTCCTATTATTCAACTAAGATACAAACTTTCAACCACCTTAGGGTGGAGACGCACCTAAAATTTGCTGAGTTCGCAGCTTCTCGTCCATGATGCGCTCGCGCTCAACCTGCTTCTCCAGTCCTTCCAAACGTTTGAATTCCGCCAGTTCGACTTGAGCCTTTTCTGTCTGTTTCAGGCGCGAATACGCCAAAAACAGCTGGTAATGCGCCTGAGTCAGGGTGGGCAACTTACTGATCACCTTCTCCAGACGGGCCACCGCTTCGGGATAATCTCGACGCTTCAACGCCAGGCGAGCGTAATCGTAAAGCACCGGCACCTCGTTCGGCGATAATGCCAGCGCGTGTTTGAGCGGCGCATCAGCATCGTCCAAACGGCCCTGTTCTATCGCCACGTAACCCAGACTCGACAGCGCATCCACATGATCCGGATGGGCGGCCACGAACTTTTCCAAAATCTCCCGGGCTCTCTCAAAATCGCCACCCGCCCGATGGGCATAACCACGGAGGTAATCGATGTTTTCGATCTTCGGATCGAGCTCGGCGGCGCGATCAAAGTCCGCGGCCGCCGCGGTCCACTCGCCCTTCCGATAGTTGGCGTTAGCCCGCGCATAAACGTACGCCGCCTCTTTCGGATTAATTTCTATGGACTTTGTATTCTCCTGGATCGCCCCATCCCAATAACCAATGCGCGCATATTCGCGTCCCAACAGGAAATGGAAGTTCGCATTTTTAGGCTCACGTTCGATCGCATGCCTGAACTCGAGCACCGAATTCGCATGATCGTTTTGCGCACTGGCGATCAAGGCCAGACGAAAATGTGTTTCAGCAGGCGCCGGATTCAGATCCGCGGCGGCGGCCAGATAACGTCCGGCCTCCGCATTACGATCGAGGTTATAGAGCGCAATACCCAGATTGTAGAGCACCTCAAACGTATTTGGAGTCAGCTCGTTGACTCGACCGAAAAGTCGGGCGGCCCGTTCATACTGCTTGCTCTCAGCCAGCACAGTTGCCAGAGTGAAGAGAGACTTGGCGTCCGCCGCCGCGGCCCTTTCGATTAGATCAGCGGTCGTATTCGCCTCGCTGACGCGATTGGCCCGATAAGCCACATTAAGAAAGGCCAGCGCCAGTTGCGGATCGTTCTGATCGGCTTCGCGAGCCCGCGCAAAGTGGTCCGCGGCTCGGGCGAAATCTCCCGCATCGCCGTAAAGAGCGCCGAGGTTGTAGTGCGCCTGTACGTGCGACGGATCGCTCTTCAGCACTTGCTCAAATTCCGCAATGGCCTCGGCGGTTTTGCCATGCTCGGCCAACATACGGCCGAGATTGTTACGCGCGCTGACGAACTTCGGGTCGATCCTGATCGCGGAGTTAAACTCCCTGAAAGCTTCCTCGCCACGCCCTAAACGATCAAGCACTACTCCCAGAACATTGTGCGTAACGGCGGACCGAGGAGAAGCTGTTGTGGCAGACCTGGCTTCACGCTCCGCCGATTTTAGGTCATTGGACTGCAATGCAGCCAGCGCCAGATCGAGTGCGCTCCTGGCGGCGGGACTGAGGCCGCTCGAATCATTTGCAGGCTGCGCTACGGCATTCTGCCGGCGGTTGGAGGCCGTCTGGGCCTTTGTTGCCGAAACCGCGATGAGCAAACAGGCCACCCAAGGCAAGCCGGCCGCAAAGAGCCGCGCTACTCTTCGCATTTTTGTGCCCATCCTCTTTGACAGCCTGGACATCGATAATTACAGCCGCACTTTTTCATTTTATTCAGTCAGCTATTTTGGGACCGATCCCGTGCGAAACTCGGTGTTGAGCCGTTCGACGATCGCGAATTCACGATTTGCCTCATCGGTGCGACCGAGTCGTTTCAAAGCGAGCCCCAACTGGTAGTGCGCGTCTGAGCGATTAGGCGCGATGGCAATCGCCTTTTGAAAAGACGAGACCGCGTCCTGATACTTTTCTCGTAGGGCCAGCGCCCTGCCGAGTGCCCAATGCGCTTCAAACTCTTGCGCATCGAGAGCCACAGCTCGTCGCAAAGCATCTATGGCCTCGTCAACCTTGCCCCGCTTGACCAGCAAAGCCCCTAATCCTAACAAACCTATGGCCGAGTTGGCATCGCTGGCCACCAGTCCCTGATACTCAGCCATCGCTCCTTCAGAATCTCCCGCTGACTCCAGTGCCGTACCCAGAAAAAACCGCGCCTCGGGCTGACGAGGATTCAACTTCATTGCCGCCCGCAGAGCTTTAACCGCGCCCGCGTAGTCCTTCATGACATACAAGACACGGCCCAAATAAAAGTGAGCATCAAAACTGGTTGGGTTGAGGGCGATTGCCTGCGACAGAGCATCCGCAGCTTCGGCGTTGGCATTCCCCCGCGCCGCCAGAATTATTCCCAGGAGCGTATGAGCTTCCACGGCGCCCGCGTCGATCCGCAACGCTCGGCGCGCCTCAGTCTCTGCCAGGGCAATATTGCCGGAATTATAAAGCGACAGTGCGTGGAAGTAAGCCGCCTCGACGGAGTTTGGTTGCCGCTGCGACAAGTCTGCAAAAACTTTCACCGCATCGTCCCAATGGCCCGCTTTCACATAGGCAACGCCGAGATCCTGCCAGGCGCCGTACAAGGTAGGGTCACGTTTGATCGCTTCGTTGAAATTCCTTACCGCCGAATTCAGATCCTTACGATCTGCATCCAGCAGTCCGGTAACATAGAAGACGCGAGGATCTGTCGGTCTCGACTCCTGCAACACATCCAACTGAGCGGCGGCTTGGGCAAGATCTCCGAGTTCCCGATAGGCGGCAATTAGTTCAAAGCGAACTTCATATTGTCGCGGATCGAGTTCCAGGGCTCGACGCAATTCTGAAATCGCCTCGTTCAAATCCTTATGCTCACCCAATCGAAGCAGGAAGCGGCCCAGCTGATAATGCGCGGTTGCGTTCTGAGGATCGAGTTTCAGTGCCGCGCGTTCCGCCGCGACGGCTTCATCGGCACGGCCTAACTTCCAAAGAACATAACCGAGGTTCGCCTGGTACTCAGCGTTCGCCGGCTTTAGTGAGACGACGCGACGTAAATCCGCCTGCGCTTCTTCATACCGCCCCAGGCGCATGCGCGCGAGAGCACGCGCGTTTAGTGCCAGATCGTCGTTTGGGTTGACGGCCAATTTGGCGGCGGCATCCGCCTCGGATCGTTCAGCGCGCACTTCGGGAGTACTGAATCGCTCGACATGCGACAGTTCCTTTGCCGGAGGATTGGTGGACTGTGCGACGATCGCATGGCCAGAGCCGAGCGCCAGCAGTACAACTAAAACTCTCTGGATGCGCATAGATTTAGAGTAGGAACACAACCTGGGGAGAAAACGGCCAAAGTCTAACAAAAGACGACCGCGCGCGCGAGCACTCGGTCGTCGCCTTGAGAGCTTCAGAGTGGCAGCACGAATGGCGCCACTCGTCGAATGGTCCGCAAACGCCTCTAGAAGATCAGCTTCGCCCGGTATTGAATCACGCGGCCGGGAAAGAACGAGTCGAATCTGCCGAAGGCACTATCAGTCATGTTGATAACGGGCACAGTTCGTTTCGTGTGGTTCCAGAAGTTGAAAAACTCCATGCCAATCTGGAGCTTCAGGTTCTCTCTGATCGCCGTATTCTTGAATACAGAGACGTCAGTATTCCAGATGGCTGGGCCGGTATAGGCGTTACGTGGCTCGTTGCCATAACTAATCACCCTGCCCGCGGCGTTCGCCGGCAGTGTTGTTATTCCCACCGTGGTCGAGAATGCAGCCGCGTTCATGTAGCGGCCGGCAGGTACGTTTGCGAACGGGTCGCCGATTACGGACGGACGGCCCAGGTCGCAATTACAAAGAACCGAGAATGGGAAGCCGGATCGGGCGCTTTGGATGATATTGACTTGCCAACCAGAGACAAATCTATCCATGGAGCCGCCGTTACTCAAGTATCTCTGTCCCTTGCCAAACGGCAGATCGATGATCGCGTCAGCCGAAAGCAGATGGCGGACATCCAACGACGACCGGCCGTTGTCGGTACGGGTAATATCGAACGGATTAACATAACCGGAGCGGCCGCCGCTACGACTATCACCCAACGAACCAATCAGCCCGACACTATTGTCGGTGGTACGACTGAATGTGTATGAGATCTGGCCCTGAACACTTCTCGAGAAACGCTTCTGCACCTGCGTTTGCAATCCGTTGTAACTCGAACTGGCGCCGTTGGTGTAGAGCAGAACATTCTCAATGAACCCACCGGCGGCATTTCTCGCCTGGGCGGTGCCACTGGCGCCAATATTTTGGGTCGTCAGAAGATTGCGCGATCGATTGCCGACGTAACCTACGTCTAACGACCAGTCGCGAGCGAACTGCCACTGATAGCTCACCTGGAATTGGTGAACCTGACCTATCTTCTGTTTCCGATCCACGCTGTACACAGCTACCGAGGTCGGAAGGTTTGCCGGATCGATTTGCGTAGTTATGGAAGGCGGACCGGTATTCACACTGAAGTAAGTCCTGGCATTGGTCGGTTGCTGGCCATTGAACTGCGAAAAATGTACGGTGTTGGTAAAGGGAGGATTCCGAATCGAGGGGGGGTAATCCGTACCGTCCAGCGTATAGAGCAAGCCGTAACCCCCACGAATCACCATCGTCTTCTCTTTGTTGATCGAGTAGGCGAACCCGGCGCGCGGTCCGAAGTTATTCTTGTCCATTTTCACGATTCGATCGCTCTTGCTGCCGGCAACGACCACTCGCGACACGTCGGCGAAGTAATAGCTCGTTCTCCCCGACGTTTCACTTGGCGGCGTAAAGAGATCGTAACGAAGACCGAGATTCAAGGTCAGGGAATTATTAACCTTCCAATCATCCTGAATGAAGAATCCGTACTCCTGCGTACGCAGGTTGAAAGGACCGCCGAAAACCTTGCCCCGGTCTACCTGAAATGCCGGCAGACTCATCAGTTCGTTTGCCTGGGCATTGCCGGTGCCGCCATAGGGAACGCCATTGGCGTCGACATAACAGTTGCCGCCGGGAGCCACTGAGACCGCGGGACAAACCTGGCCTGCTGTCAACGGGTTGGAAGCCGGCGAATCGTCGGCATACTGCATGTTGCCTTTAAGGAAACCTGAACGACCGCCGTCGATTGTATTCAGGTAACGCAGACGCATCTCGCCGCCAACCTTGGTTACATGAGTGCCGTGAACGATTGTCAGTGAGTCGGCAAAATACGGGTTCTTGCTCTTCACCTGGAACAAACCACCGTCTCCCAGGTATTCGGTGAACCCAGAACCGAAGTTACCGAGACCGGGACCACCGGAGGCTGCCAGCGAACCATCATTCGCGTTTGGATAACCAATGTCAGTCGCAAAGGTCGCGCTGGTACCGCAAGCACCCCCGACACCGCAGTTCAAGATACTAATGTTGATTTGCGTCAGTCCAAACCGAAACTCGTTGAGAATAGTCGGGCTAAAACTGTGCGTATCGGTGACACTCACTTGCCGCGTGTTTCCCAGTTCGTCACCGGCTCCGAATCCCGCGGTCGGCAGGCCCGGCAGCAGGTTAGCGCGATTAGTCTTCAATTTCTGATCGTTATAGCGGCCACTCAGCGAATTATTTGAAGTCAGTTTGTGGTCGATCTTGATTTCGTAGTTGTTGATGATTTCCTTGTTGGCGCGTTGGGTGAAGAAGTTGTTGTTGCCCTGGTCCGGGTTAAAAACGTTTATCGTCGGCAGAGGGTATAGATTGAATAACTTCTTCGAGATCGGACTGATTAGACTCGATGGGATGATGGCGCCAGCGAATGCTTTCCCGGTATATGGGTTACAGACCGGTCCATCATTCGCACCACTACTGCTTCCGTCAC
This sequence comes from Blastocatellia bacterium, assembly GCA_033850605.1. Lineage (GTDB taxonomy): Bacteria > Acidobacteriota > Blastocatellia > Pyrinomonadales > Pyrinomonadaceae > UBA11740. The sequence continues at coordinate 8,596 of JAWWPL010000499.1, forward strand.
CGTCACAATCGTGATTGGCGAACCCGGTAAAGTCACCATTGCGCGAACCCGCTGTCGGCACGGTCGACGAGGCGGGAAACGGCAGGTTGTTGCGTTGACCCAGGTAGTCGAAGAAGAAAAATGTCTTGTCCTTGATAATCGGGCCGCCGATGGTCCCGCCAAATTCATGGATCTGCTGGACGGCCTTGGTAAATGGGGCCAGGTTGGTAACACCGCGCGCAATCGCGGCCGCCCGGTCGATTTTTAGCTTGGGATGATAGGCATTTAGCGCAGAATTCTGTCCGTAGTAGTAACCTGATCCATGGAACGCATTTGTGCCGGACTTGATTGATGTATTGATGACCGCTCCAGCTGCGCGTCCGACTTCGGCTGGAGGAACGCTGGTGGTAACTTTGAACTCAGCAATCGCGTCCGGGTTAGGAAACACTCCAATGGTCCCGAACTGGGGCTCGTTGTTGTCGACTCCGTCCAGTGAGAAGTTGTTGTTGGTCGACCGTTGTCCGTTCACGGTCAAGGCGCCTGAACCCGAACGCGCGAACCGTGAGTTTTCGGTCGAACCTTGCGAATTGCTGCTGCCCGGCCCGCCGTCTCCCGCTCTGGGATCGCCGTTATTAAACTGTCGAGCATCTGGACCCGTGCCACCAAACCCGGCATTACTCGACGCCGCCACACCCGGCATGAGCGTCGCCAGTTGGGTAAAGTTGCGACCTGACAACGGAAGTTCAGTTACCTCCCGACCGGTCACGACGCTGCCGCGATTGCTCGACTCAGTTTCAACCAGTGGAGCCGCGGCAGTAATCGTCACTTCTCCGCTGACATCGCCAGCCGACATGGCAAGATCGATTCGCAGTCGGTCGTTGGTTTGCAGCTCGATCTTGTCTTGCGTGACCGTTTTGAAACCCTGCTTGGTTGCGGTCACCTTATAGGTACCTATGTCCAATGACGGCGCTTCGTATGTTCCCGAGTCGCTGGTCGTAACTTCGCGCGTCGCGTTGGTATCGACCCTGGTTATCTTCACTGTCGCGCCCGGCACTACAGCGCCACTGGTATCCGTGACCGTTCCCACGATGCTAGCCTTATTAGTTTGAGCCACAGCGGAAAACGCGAGGACTCCAAGCAAAAAAACGAGACTGCCGACGCCCAACAATAGGTTGGCGAGCTTTCGAGTGATTGACATGATGGAACCTCGCGAGAAGATAAAACCAGAAGCACACTCTTCCTCATCCCGAAAAGTGATACTTCACGCTTTTACTGCAAATGCATTGGCCAATGCGCGATGCATGATGACCTTCAGCTTAATAAGAAATACGCGTAAACGCCTTGTTGGAATTGCCCCACTTGGGTTTGTTGCCTTAGCGAACTAAGTTTTTAGTACAGTTTCCCGTTCCTGTCAACAGCTTTTTTCATGGGGCGTTGGATTATCGGGAGGGGTGCGACCTTACTACCGCAGGCTCCCGGTTAGCGAATCGCGCGAGGCCGGCGCACTCCTGATGAATTTATGCCGCGAAGGCGGCGGCAAACTTGCGCGCCAGAACCAGGCTCAGCGAGCCCATCAGGCTGGGATTCGCGCCCAAGGTTGAAGGCATTATGCGGGCGGAAGGTAACCCTCGACGTACGCTGCGCTCGATTGTCTCGCTTAGAGCTTCCTCAATCAGAGGCCAGGCTCGCGAAATTTCGCCGCCGACCACGACCACTTCAGGACTGAAACCGACGACCAGGTTTGAAATGCCTATGCCAAGATAATGCGCCGTCTCAATCAGGGCCGCCTGTGCATGCCGCTCACCTTCGAGTGCTCGGTCCACCAGCGCGGCAAAATTCAGCGGCTCGGGTATTTGTTGTCCGCGCAATTTTTCGTAACGGGCCAGCGCGGCGCGCTCAGACGAAAAGGCTTCCCAGCAATCGTAATTTCCGCAGGAGCAGGCAACCGGTGCTTCGGCTCCCACAATCATATGACCGAATTCTCCGGCCGCGCCTCGCTCGCCGCGATACACCTGGCCATCGATAATTATTCCCGTCCCTACGCCTTGTCCCACCAAAATCAGAATGAAGTCCCGCGGATCGGAAACTTCGGGCCGGCCAAACCATAGTTCAGCCAGCGCAACGGAATTCGCGTCATTGTCGATGGTGACTGGTAAACCGGTGGCGATGGCGATTCGTTGTTCGATTGCGAGGTCACGCCATTTGAAGTGAGGGACGTAAATCGCGTGGCCGGTCGCCGGGTCAACCAGGCCGGGAAGACAAATCCCCACCGCTTCTATGGAAGCCGGGCTCCGTTCGGAAAACTTTCGCACTGAGGAGATGATGCCCAGCAAAGTCTTCTCGGGATCAGGATCGGTAGGAAATTCTTCCTGATCGAGAACTCGACCGGCGAGGTTACTTGTTCCTATGACCGTGCGGGTCGGCCTGATCGCTACGCCTATGGCAATCGGTCCGGCCATCCGCAACCGCAGCATGGTGGGCCGGCGGCCGCCGGTTGATTCACCTTCCCCGATCTCTTCGATCAGCCCTTCAATTTTCAACGCCTCAACGATGGTCGAAATCGTCGAGCGTTGCAAAGCCGTTTCGCGCGCGATCTCAGCTCTAGAGATTGGCTCTCTTTCCCGAACATAGTTCAGAACAATCTGGCGATTGATGTCGCGGATGGTGTTTAAGCGCGCCGCCTGAACGTTCTTGAGGTCGATTCGTCGCATTCGTCGGCTCCTGTCGGGAAGGGCCGCTTCCGGCTCTGAGGCAACATCGGGATCAAGGAAGTCCTCATCCCAAACGAGGCCCGTATGTTGTGAATGCTCTGACGTCAGGGGTCGTGAGTGCGAAGCGGCAGTCAGGATCTGGAGCGAGGTTTGCCGATTCTCACTTGGCTACTCCCTTACCTTCAACGATCGTCAACCTTCGGTCGACTCCGGAAATCGCCACGGTTTCGGTGGCGCCATCCGGCCATTTGATCTCGACCTTATCGACGCTGGTCGCACTCCCGAGTCCAAAGTGTAAGGTCATGTCATTTTGTGAGCTAAAGCTGCCCCCGCTGACTATGTCCTGGCGTTGCCGAATCTTGCCGGTAGTGACATAGGCACTGGCGCCGATGGCGTCTCTTGAGCTCTTCTTCGAAACATCTCCTACCAGACGCAAATTCAACCAATGCCCCGGAGAGGCCGAGACATTTCGCAGAATGGTAGGCTTTGAGTCGACATTATTGATCACCACATCCAGGCGGCCATCGCCATCCAAATCTCCTACGGCCAGACCCCGAGAGACCCAGGCGGAAGCCAGGCCGCTACCCGGCGCGGCGCCCAACCGTTCAAACTTTCCATTCTTCAAATTTCGAAACAGGAGTGGTTGCTGAGCATAGCTCGTTCCCCATTGATGATCGTCCACCGCCGGGTAAACGTGACCATTGGCAACAATCAAATCCAACCAGCCATCGTTGTCATAGTCGATAAAGCTGGTGCCCCAACCCAGAAATGGCAGCGTGATTTCGCCCAGTCCCGCGAGAAAAGTAATGTCGGTGAAATTGCCGTCGCCGTCGTTGTGATAGAGGACGTTGGAATCGTCCGAGAAGTTTGTGATGTGAAAATCTATCCGGCCATCATTGTCGTAATCGCCGACGGCCACACCCATACCGGCCTGTTCGCGCCCATTTTCGTTGAGCGCCACTCCCGACGGATAGCCCACTTCTTCGAAAGTTCCGTCACCCTTATTCATGTAGAGCTGCTTGGGAGTCGAATCGTTGACTACGATCAAATCCAGCAGGTTATCTTCATTAACGTGAACGAACGCCGAAGAGAATCCATAATATTTCTGTGGATCGTTGACGCCCGCCTTGACACTAACGTCTTCGAAAGTACCATCCGCTTTTTGGTGATAGAGGGTATCGCCCTCTCCGACCAGGCTGCGGGGACCGCACATTACCGGCGTGCCGCGAAACTGGCAGAAGTTTTGGCCGACGCCACCCGGCTTGTTTGCCTCGCTGGGATTGCGCGGCAAATTGTTCAGATCAATTTCGAGGTAGCCAGGCACGAAAAGATCCAGCCGCCCGTCGCCGTCATAGTCGCCCCACGTAGCGCCGGTGCTCCAGCCTTTGCGTGCGACACCAACTTTCTCGGCCACGTCGGTAAACGTGCCGTCGCCGTTATTGTGATAGAGACGAGAGACACCAAAATTTCCGACAAAGATATCTGGACGGCCGTCGTTATCATAATCGCCGATCGCCACACCCATTCCCCAACGCTCGTTGCCGACGCCTGCTTTGTCGGTTACATCTTCGAATTTCCAATTGCCCAGGTTGTGATAAAGAGCCGCTCGGGGGGCTTTCTCTTTTCCCAGGAGAGCCGGTATCGTCGAACCATTCAGCAGATAGATATCCGGCAAACCATCGCCGTCATAATCAAACACGGCTACGCCGCCTGAAGGCACTTCAAAGATATAATCCTTGGCGGTGGTTCCGGCATGATGTTTGAAATTCGCCAGCGCAGTTTTGTCGACAACGTCTTCAAAGATCACCGGCGCTTTTGCATCGGTAATCCCGGCTGTGCGACGAGACGCATAGTTCAAAGGAGTGCCCGTGGAAACACCGCCCATCTCCTGCTTGGGCTCGGCTTTCTTCGGTGGCGTTTGGGCGGTCACCCAGAGCGAGCCCGCTGCCAACAGGAGCAGAATTGCAAAACCGCGACGATGAAAGATATTTGAATTTTTCTTATTCATTCGAATCAGAATTATCCTGAAGTAATTTATCGAGGCCAGTGGACGCACTGTACCTAAGCCGAAAACTCTCTGCGGAGTGAAAGGCCGGAGACCCTTTGAAAATACGCATCGCCTTTGAGGGTGTCAAACAGGCTGGCGTCGCGTAGCGCCCCACACGAACTTTTACCACGGCACCTTCCTTTGCTCGTTCACGATTACGACAGAGCCAGGATCAAAGGGTTCTGCGTTTGTGACTGTTCGTGTGATTTCGTGAATAAAATCTCTAGTTCCGACAGAAGACAATCCACGAAGTCACCCGAAGCCTT
>JAWWPL010000526.1:0-3639 GCA_033850605.1 Blastocatellia bacterium
AAAGTTCGATCTGATCGTCGGTGCAGTCTAATTCATGGCGTTCATTTCCCAAAACCGGCGGGCGCTGCTGTTTCTCGCAGAGGCGCAAAGATAATTCCTAAGGCGCCAGGAAAAAACCAATCACACAGTGAAACCTAGGTGAGAACAAGAAGAACGATCCACGAAATCACACGAAGCAACACCAAGAGTCCTTCTATTTAGTGTTCATTTCGGGTGATTTCGTGGATCGCTTTTCGGTTCTAACCGGCTTCACCAAAACCCCCGCCGCCCGGCGTTTCAATCCGCACGCGATCGCCTGCCGCCAGGTCCCAACTGCCTTTAGAACGAAGCTGCTCCTTATTTCCATCAGCGCGAATTATGAACGCGCGACCCAGTGCGCCGTCATCGCCACCTTGCAGTCCATACGGCGCGCGCTTGCGGCGATCGGAGAGCAAAGACATTCGTGCCGGTGCCAGAACCTCAATCTCGCGCACTGATCCATCGCCGCCTTTGTGCCTTCCCTTCCCGCCCGAACCTTGGCGAATGCGATACTGGCGGACCCGCAAAGGGTACGAGAACTCGAGCGCCTCAGCCGGTGTATTCAGACTGTTGGTCATGTGTGTGTGCGTCGCGTTCATTCCATCCAGCTCAGGCCGCGCGCCCATCCCGCCGGCAACAGTTTCATAGTAGGAAAACTCGGCCCCGGTCCGCGGATCAATTCCACCGATGGTGAGGTTGTTCATCGTCCCCTGGCTGGCTGCCGGAATGCGTTTGGGAAGAGCGTTAGCCAGGGCTTTGAAAACAGTGTCTACTATTCTCTGCGAGGTTTCGACGTTGCCGCCGGCGACCGAGGCCGGATGAGCCGCGTTGACGATTGTTCCCACCGGCGCGATGACCTCTATCGGCTCCATCAGGCCGGCACTCGCGGGCACGTCGCTATCGACCAGACAGCGAAACACATACGAGACAGCCGAAACCGTGATCGACTCAACCGCATTCAGCGCGCCGGCTACCTGGGCCGCGCTGCCAGTAAAATCAACTCGGGCATTATCGCCCTTGATGGTGACACAGACGCGAATGGGGATTTGGCCTTCGCTAATTCCATCATCATCCAGGGCGTCTTCAGCCTGATAGGCGCCATTGGGGATAGAGGCGATCGCGCGGCGCATCATGCGCGACGAATAAGCAATCAAGTGCGCGGCATAGTCGCCAGCTTCTTTGGCGCCGCGGCGTTCGACAATTTCGAGCAAGCGCCCGGCGCCGGTTTTGAGCGAGCCGATCTGGGCTTCGAAATCCGCGCGCCGTTCCTGGCTGCCGCGCACATTGGCCAGGATCAACTTCATCACGTCGGCACAAGTCTCGCCGCCTCGCACGATATGAATTGGCGGAATGCGCACTCCTTCACCATAGACGTCTGTAGCCAATCCCATCGACCCCGGTGTTGCTCCGCCAATGTCGGCGTGATGAGCGCGATTGGCGACGTAGAAAAGACAGGCGGCAGGCGGCAGGCGGCGGTCGGCAGGAGACGAACGTTTCTTCTTTCCTGCTTCCTGCCGTCTGCTGTCTGCCGTCTGTTTCCTATCTGAAAAGACGCCCATCACCAGAGTCACGTCCGGCAAGTGCGTACCACCCGCGAAGGGATCATTGAGCGCGACCACATCGCCCGGGCCGATTTCAACTTCTCTCAGCGCTGCCGCGACCGCCATCGGCATTGAGCCCAGGTGCACCGGCATGTGATCGCCTTGCGCGATCACACGCCCTGAAGAATTAAAGACCGCGCAGGAATAATCGCGGCGCTCCTTAATGTTCGGCGAGAATGACGTGCGTCGCAGGGCGACACCCATCTCTTCCGCGACCGAAGTGTAGAGCGCGCGGTAAATTTCGAGTGTCGTTGGATCAAATTTCTTCATAATCTCAAAACAAGACTAGGCAGGCTCAAGACGCATAGCCTCAAGGTCAGGAAGGGGGTTTGCCCCCGCATCTCTTGGGCCGGCAATCTGACAAAGCCAAAGCAAATTGGCAGCGGGGGCAAGCCCCCTTCCTGACCTTGAAGTTATGTGACCTGAGCTCCTTCCTCCTGAGGTCCCTGTAACTCCTGTCTCCCATGAGCCCTCCCTGCCGGTCGGGCTACTGCCCCATGGTTCCTACTTCAACAATCATATTTCCGAGCGAATCAACTCGTGCCTGACAGTCTTCGGTAATCAACGTCGTGGCTGAGTACTCAGTCACTATACAAGGCACGCGCAGGCGCGCACCGGCTGCTATCTCTTCTCTACGGTAAACCGACCCACGTACTTTCTTTCGTGCAAAGAATGTCTCGGCTATTTCGTGCGGTTTGGCAAATCCTCGGGAAACCACCCTGGTCATTCGTCCGGCCTTGAATTTCTCTATCATGCCGATGGATCGGACGCGCGCGCTCACTATTTCCACCGCATTGTCTTTTTGTGCATAACCGTATCGGGCCAGATGGGCCCGATGACATGCGTCACCAATGTTCCCACTCGTTTGCTTAATCTGAAGTTCGAACGACTGGCCGCGGTAACGCACTGCCAGCGACCTTTCGTGGCGCTGCTTGTTTTGCGCAAAACCCTCGCGACGAAGATCTGCGCCGGCCTGCTTCTCGATCTCACGAAATACTCGCGCCAACGTTGATTCGACACCAGGTTTAGCTTCCAGCATTACAGTGCGGCTTTGATCCTTCACCACGTCGGCAGTCAAAACCCCGTTGGCCGAAAGAGCACCCGGAGAAGCCGGAACGAATATACGTGGAATCCGCAACGCCCGCGCGAGGGCCAACGCGTGCAGTCCTCCGGCCCCGCCAAAAGGCACTAACGTGAGGGCGCGCGGATCGTTGCCACGCTCGACTGAGACGTAACGCAGGGCCCGCTCCATATTTGTATTGACCACATCAATCACACCGAGTGCGGCTTCAAAGATGCTGACCTTTCGGGTGGCGGCGGCGCTCATTTCGACAGCCAGCTTATTGAGAGCTTCGCGAGCACGCTCTTCATCAAGTTTGAATTCACCACCGAGCAAACTCGCGCCCGGAAAGTGACCGAGCACCACGTGCGCGTCAGTTACAGTGGGCAGGAATGAGCGGCCGTAACAGGCAGGGCCAGGCTCAGCGCCGGCGGATTCTGGACCCACTCGCAATGATCCGCCTTCGTCGATGCGCGCTATCGAACCACCGCCGGCGCCCACCGTGTGGATGTCCATCATGGGCACAGCGACCGGCAATCCTGCCACGACGGCTTCATTGGTCAGCCGCATTCCTTCGCGATCGCACAGCGCGACATCGGTCGAAGTGCCGCCCATGTCAAACGTAATAATATTTTCCAAGCCGGCCGCGCGCGAGGCTTGCAATGCGCCTACTACTCCGCCAGCCGGGCCCGATAGAATCGTGCGCACGGGTTCAGCGGCGGCTGCTGCTGCTGAAATACTTCCACCAGAGGATTGCATAACTCTCAGGCTCAGAGCCGGACTTGGTGTTTGGTGCCTTGTGCTTTGACTTCCAGGCGCCGGGGTTTGGGTCTCCGAACCCGAGCTCGTCAATCGATTCAGATACCGGCCCATCAATGGTTGGAGATAAGCGTTGACGGTGACGGTTGAGGTGCGTTCGTACTCGCGATATTCCGGAAGAATTTGGTGCGAGATTGAGAC
>JAWWPL010000010.1:0-6731 GCA_033850605.1 Blastocatellia bacterium
ACGAGGCATGCATAACCGTCGAGCTCGAGAGACAGGCATTCTCGGAGCCGAAGCGCTGATTAACAGCGCGATTGTCGTGACCGCGCTCAAGGAAATAACTCAGCGTAGCCGCCCACTGTCGGGCAAGAGTCGCAGTGATTTCTTTGACGGCGGATCTTCATTTCCATCGGGTCACAGCATTGAGGCGTGGTCGATGGCTACGGTGATAGCCAACGAATACCACGATCATCGGTTAGTGCAGGTTGCCGCCTACGGGATTGCCGGCGCCGTCAGCGTTGCTCGCTTCACAGGTACGAATCATTACCTCTCAGATGTGCTGGTGGGAAGCGCGATCGGATACGGAATTGGCCGTTACGTGTACCACGCGCATCACCGAGACACATCAGCGGATTCGGGCGATGAAGAAGAGTCACGCGGCCGATCACGGGCTTGGCCGATCATTGCTCCGCAATATAACCGGCACGCACGCGAGTATGGCGCCGCTATCGCCTGGAGTTTCTAAAGCAATGAAGTCAGCGACAGGGAGCGACAGGGAGCGCGGACATCCTGTCCGCCTGAGCGCGCAGCGCGAACTCTTTCGAAAGGAATTCTTGTAGCGGAAAGCTGGAGCGGGCTGTGCCCGCTGGTGGACAAGATGTCCGCGCTCCATGTCGCTCCCGGTGCTGGCCTCATGACTTGACCACGTTATCTATGTTCGATTCAGTTCGCACACGATTGACACTCTGGTACGCCACGGTATTGGCCTTGTCGTTGATCGCGTTCGCGGTGCTCGTCTATTACGCCGCAGCGAATATTTTCTATGCGCGCCAGGATGAGTTATTGCGCTCGACGGCCGAGACGGTCGCGAGCGCCTATGTCCAGGAGCTCGAGGAAGAGCAGTCCGTAGCGAAAGCCAACGAAGTCGTGTTGGCCCAAATGGTGTTTCCGAATCGCTACGTCGAAGTAGTTGATGCTGACGGGCACATGGTCGCCTGGTCCCATAATCTCACCGGTCATCAGTTCACAATTCCTGCGGCGGCCCTCGACGAAGCACGGAAGGAGGGTAGCTTTGTAGTCTTGAATGGTTTGCGAGTTGCGGTTGTACCTTTATCGCCAGGCAAGCAGCTCGGCTTCGCTATCGTGGCCGAGCCTTTGAGCGTTGTAGACGAGGGCCTGCGTCGTTTGCGTCGCGATTTTCTGTTTGGCGTTCCGCTCATCCTGCTGCTGGCGTCCCTGGGCGGCTATTTTCTGGCGCGTAAGAGCCTGTCACCGATCGCTTTAATGAATGAACAGACCCAGCGAATCACGGCGGAAAATCTTTCAGCCCAGCTTGACGTGGCCAATGCGCGAGACGAAGTAGGACGGCTGGCGGTAACCATCAACGCGCTTCTGTCGCGGCTTGATGCGGCATTCCAGGAGCAGAAGCGCTTTATCGCCGATGCTTCACATGAGCTGCGGACGCCGCTGGCCGTGCTGCGTGGCGAAACCGAAGTTGCGCTGCAACAGGAACGTGGGACTGCCGAGTACAAGGAATCGTTGGCGTTGATTAAAGACGAGGCTGAGCGCCTGTCGCGAATAGTCGAAAATCTTTTCCTGCTCGCCCGCGAACCTGTCGATGCGCCGTCGCTGATCAAAGAGCCGGTGCGGCTGGATGGGTTGATCGCTGAGTGCGTCAGGGCCGCACAGGTTTTGGCCATGCAAAAAGGATTGCGGCTCACGATTGATGGGGAGCTGCGGGCGATAACAGTCAATGGTGACGACGAGATGTTGAAGAGGATGCTGTTAAATCTTCTCGACAACGCGGTGAAATACACGCCGCCGCGCGGTGAGATCAGCGTAGGACTGAGGTCGCAAAACGGCCATGCCCGAATCATCGTGACTGACACCGGCATAGGTATACCGGCCGTGGATCAGCCGCGTATCTTCGATCGCTTCTATCGAGTGGATAAGGCACGCTCGCGCGCCCTGGGTGGAGCGGGCCTGGGTCTCTCGATCGCGCGTTGGATCGTGGAAGGTCACAGCGGATCCCTTTCGGTTGAGAGCGCTCCGGATCGGGGGAGTGCATTCACTGTGGATCTGCCTGTGGCGGATTCCCCGGAATTGGTGACCAACAATACTTGATTGTGAAAGATCACGAACCTATGAGTCGGATTCTCTTCTTATTTGCCTTAATACTGACCGTTTCTCTGACGAGTGTTTCTCAGTCTCCAACGGCACGTTCTTCGATTACGGGGATCGTTCAGGATCAGGCTGGCGCCACCATTGTGGGCGCGGCCGTTGAATTAGTCGGCGCCGGCAACGATCACCAATCAACTAGTACCGATCAGTCAGGCCGTTTCGAATTCAAGCGAGTCCCGTTCGGCAAACATCAAGTACGAGTCACTTCCCAGGGCTTCGAGTCAAACACCGTCGACATAGTTGTCGGTTCGCAACCACTCGCTGCGCTCCAGGTCGTGTTGGCGATCGCGAGCCTGCGTCAGGAAACCACGGTGACCAGCACGCCCGCGCAAATCACCACTGAGGCGAGCGACAACAAGGACACGGTGGCGCTCAGTGAGCAATCGCTCAGCAATTTGCCGGTTTTCGATCAGGATTACATCGGAGCCATGTCGCGCTTCCTCGATCCTGGCAGCGTTGGCACGAGCGGAGTCACCCTGATCGTAAACGGAATGGAGGTTAATAACTTGGGCGTCTCACCATCGGCGATCAAGGAGATAAGAATTAACCAGGACCCCTATTCGGCGGAATTTGCACGTCCCGGACGCGGCCGGATCGAAGTTACTACGAAGCCCGGATCGCCTGAGTATCATGGAACTTTCAATTTCATCTTTCGCGACGCGCATCTCAACGCTCGTGATCCGTTTGCCTTAACTCGTCCGCCCGAGCAACGTCGCATTTATGAAGGCGTCTTCACCGGACCGATCAGGCATAGTAAGAAGACTTCGTTCCTGCTTTCGGTAAGTCGCAAAGAGGAAGACCTGCAATCGATCGTCTTTGCCGAAGGACCAACCGGAAGTGTCAGACAGAACGTAGCCGCACCCTCCCGGACCTTGCAGGTGGCGGCGCAGATCAGTCATTCACTCAGCGACACGAACACTGTTTCGGTCCGCTATTCCTATTTGAGTGAGGATGTAAATAATCAAAGCGTGGGCGGCACCACTCTGCCTGAGGCCGGCGTCAACTTGCACAACATGGAGCAGGAAATAAACCTTAGCCAGCAGATCGTTTTCTCACCGCGACTGGTTAGTAACTTCCGGCTGCTGCTCGGCTACGAAAGACAAACCAACGTCAGCGTCACCAACGACCGCAAGATCGTCGTGCTTGATGCTTTCACCGGCGGCGGCGCCCAAGCCGATTATTTGCGGACTGAATACCATGCTCAATTGATGGAGATGATTTCCTATTCGAAGGGCAAACACCTGATTAAGGGAGGCATTAACATTCCGGATTTGAGCCGCCGCGGGTTTAATAACAATCTCAATTCACTGGGCACATTTTACTTTTCAAGTATTGGTGACTACCTGCAGCGCCGGCCTTACTCATTCACTCAGCAACAGGGAAACGGCCATATTGTGTTTCTGGAAAAGCAGCTCGGGCTTTTTGTTCAGGACGAATATCATCCACGGAAGAACCTGATGGTCACAATTGGTGTGCGCTATGACTGGCAGAATTACTTCCATGACAAAAACAATTTCGCGCCTCGGTTTTCTTTTGCTTACGCTCCGGGAAAAACACAGAAGACAGTGCTGCGCGGCGGCGCCGGAGTCTTCTATGATCGATCCGGCGTCCGGCCCATTCAGGATATTCTGCTCTTCAATGGATCGAGGCTGCGGCAGTACGTTTTAGTCAATCCGTCGTTCCCCGATCCGGCCGACTCAGGTGGATCTTTGACGGCCCAGCCTGTCGGCATCACGCGACTGCAGCCCAACATAAACCTGCCATATACGATCCAATACAGTCTTGGTATCGAACGACAGCTACAAAAATCAACTAGTTTGGCGGTTACTTATCTGGGCACTCGGGGATTCGATCAATTTCGCTCGCGTGATATCAATGCGCCGCTACCGCCCGTGTATGCGGCTCGTCCCGATGCTTCAATCGGCGTGCTCCGCGAGATCGAAGCGGCAGGACGTAGATCCAGCGATTCTCTGGAAGTCACGCTGCGCGGCAACGTAACTCGTTTCTTCAGCGGGATGACCCAGTACCGTCTGGCCTCAGCTCATGACGATACCAGCGGCATTAACTACTTTCCGCCCAACGCCTATGATCTCTCAGGGGAGTGGGCACGCTCTGACTTTGATCGCCGGCACCGGTTTGAATTGCTGGGTACAATTAACCCCGGTAAGCTCTTCAACCTCGGCGTCTCAGTGTCACTCTACTCCGGGCTCCCTTATACGCTGACGACCGGTCTGGACGCATTTCACACCGGCACGGCGAATGCTCGCCCGGCCGGAGTTCCCAGGAATAGTCTTAACGGCCCCAGCTATGCCGATCTGGATTTGCGCTGGTCAAAAGAATTTACTTTGGTTAAGAGTAAGAAGAAAGATGGCGGAGTGAAATCGAGCTTGGCGGTTGACGCTTTCAATGTTCTTAACAAAGTGAATTATGCGAGCTTCGTGGGAAATCTTAGTTCGCCTTTCTTCGGTCGAGCGATCGCCGCGCAACCTGCGCGAAGACTGCAACTCTCATTTCGCTTGAAATTCTAGTTGACTGACCGCTCGCTAGTGCCCCGGCAATACAACTCTAGGACACTACTGACCGCTCAATGAGATCCCTGCATCGCTCGGAGCTGTTCGATAAACTTCCCATCGCTGAATTTCGAGGCGCCTGCTTTGGTGAGCCTGGCTAGTTCCTTGAACAACGGCTCGTCAACCTCTTTAAAGTTAAAGCATGACTTGCCCTGCATTCGCTTTTTCAATTCCGGCGACATGCTCTTCAACAAATCCGGGGAGGCATAAACCGACATCAGATAGAAGCTGACATAAGCTTTACCCAGCCGCACGCCGCCGAAGCATAGCGGCTGTTTGTTCTTCATAAGGTAACGCGTGTTCAGCAAATAGTAAGTCGGGCTGTCCTGGGCGACATCCATCTTCTTTACATAGGGCTGAAGGATGCCTTTCAGTTTGGCAAAGACTTGATTGAAATCATTCTTGTTCGCCATGGTGCGCGCGATATTACCAGAGTCGCCGCCGCGACTAAAACTTTTCAGAGAGGCGGCAGAACTCTCTGCGCCTCCTCCGCGTCCTCTGCGTCTCGGCGGTGAGTCTTTTGCCGGGAACTTCACCGCAGAGACGCAGAGGACGCCGAGGTTGCGCAGAGAAAGCGAAATACAAAAACCCGTGAGAATACAAGGACAAGGTGACTTCAGTTTTCGTGTGGTTTCGTGGATCGTTTTTACCGAGCATAAGAGGACGATCCACGAACCCACACGAAAAAAGGCGCCTTTGGGTTGAAGGCCTTAGCTCTGACCCGCTCTTCTACCATTTACCATTTGCGATTTTCGATTTACGATTCACAAGTAGATGAACGCCAATACGAGAAAAACCCTTAAGGCCGTCTTTTTTTGGTTCACGATAATCTGGTTCGCCGTTATCGTTGTATTCGAATCGCGCTACCTGATCGGAGTCTTTCGTCAGCAACGCGCCTTGCGCCCCGGGCTGGGGATAATCTACGAAGAGCAAATCGAAGGCATAAACTTTATTGTCTTATTTGTATACCTCGTGCCGGGCCTCTTTGCGTGGCTAATGTACCGGCGATTCCGAAGAGATTATTAGGAGCAGGATTAGACATCCGCAGAGTGGAATGCCGGCAGGACTCCGCGCACAGCTTGGCAAAAACAAAACCAGGGCGTAACCTCACCGGTTCGTTTTGTTATCGACTAAGGGATTATTTTGCTCTCTCCATGTCATCTCCGATCAATCTGCAGAAATGTTTTGGCGGCATCGACATTTATCTGTTCGATCAGCTGTTGAAGGGACGAATGGTTCCGGGAATGCGGGTGCTCGATGCCGGTTGTGGAACGGGAAGGAACCTGGTCTATCTGTTACAGAGCGGCTTTGAAGTTTTCGGCGTTGACGAATCGAGCGAGGCCTTAGCCCAAACTCGGCGGCTGGCGAGTGAGTTGGCTCCGCATCTGCCGGCAGACAATTTTCGGGCGCAGCCAGTCGAGAAAATGTCTTATCCCGATGCCGGCTTTGATGTGGTGCTGAGCAGTGCTGTGCTCCACTTTGCCCGGGACGAAGGACAATGGCAATCGATGGTCGGGGAAATGTGGCGCGTGCTCAAGCCCGGCGGAATATTCTTTGCGCGCCTGGCCTCGAGCATCGGCATTGAAGATAAGATCATTCCGATTGACGGACGACGATATCATCTTCCCGACGGCAGCGAACGGTTTCTGGTGGATGAGAAGATGTTGCTTAGCGTCAGCGCGACGCTGGGTGGCCAGTTTATCGAGCCCATCAAAACTACGATCGTCCAGAATATGCGGTCGATGACGACCTGGTGTTTGAGGAAGAGTGGCGCATGAGCAAACCCATCCGCATGATAGTCGGGATTCTCCTCGCTCTCGTGAGCGTGTTCTTTGTTTTCTATACGGTTCGGCTGTTGTACGTAACGCAAGGACTAACGGCGATTCGAACGGGTGGTCAGGGCGCATATGTAGGCGCGTTGGTCTTTCCGCTTCTCGCGATAGTGTTTGGCTGGGGCGCCTGGAAACTGTTACGTTCGAAGAACTGAGCACAGGTCTATTCGCC
>JAWWPL010000019.1:0-5902 GCA_033850605.1 Blastocatellia bacterium
GCCGCCACTGGTTATGAATCGCTCCCTGGCCAAACACCGCGATTGGCAACGGCCGCTTGAATGTCTGTTGAAAGAAGACTTCGATCTTACCCGCTTGCGAAAGCAACCACGAGCCGGTTCCATTATACCGAATAAAGGAAGTTGTTCTCAGCAGTCTTCCCTTCGGCACCCGGCCAAGTTTCGCGATCTCCTTCTCGCCTTCGATCTCGATCAGGGTTTGCGCGATGTCCGTGTCGGCGGTGGCAATTTGTTGCTGCGCCCCGCTGACTTTGAGATTGGCATCGGCCAGCGCGCTTTCGCTTTTTTCCAGTTCAACCTTTGAGATTAAACCGTCCGCCAATAACTTCTGAGATTGGGCCACGCGCTCCTCCGCTTTGCGTGCGCTCTCCTGGTAAAGAGTCAGCAGTCTCTTCAGACTGGCCTGGTAGTCTTTGGTGGCCTTGATGTATTCGTCCCGCAGTTTCGAGAGTTCGCTGGCGGGCTGGGCCGTCACGGCCTTAGGTTTAGCGGCGGGCTTTTTCTTTTGTGAGTAAGCGCCCGACCCGCAGAACATCAGGGCAACCGGAACTACCGCTCGCGCGAACATCGCGACTCTGTTGTGACTTCTACCCAAACGCAATTTGTTAATCCGGGACGACGGTTCTAATGCATCGGCACGGCGCCGCCCTTGGCTTTGACTCGTTTGAACAAGAGCGCCGCCGGAATACATAAGAAGCACAAGAACGAAAGCAGGCGAAAGACATCGACGTAAGATAGTAGCATTGCCTGGCGCACCAGGGTTCCATACAGCCCGGAATAAGCCTGCTGCTGGGCCACAGCCGGACCACCACGTGCGGCAAAGGCCTCGGTCATTTGTTTGAGGCGCTCCTGATAAGCGGGATCGTAAGGTGTTAGATGCGACACCATTGACGCCTGGTGAACCTGCGCCCACCGCGCCAGAAAAGTTGTGACCGTAGCGATGCCCACACTGCCGCCGGTGTTCCGCATCAGATTAAAAACGCCTGAAGCGTTGCCCATCTGTTCGTTACTCAAAGTTCCCAGAGCCATCGTCGTTAAAGGCACGAAGATAAAGCCCATCGCAAAGCCGCTAATGATGCTGGGCCAGACTATGCTGCCAATTGAAATCTCCAAATTGATATTGCTGAACTGATAAGTCGAGTAACCGAGCACGGTGAAGCCGAACATGATCAGATAGCGGCTGTTAACCTTGCCGATTAGGCGACCAACGATCAGCATCGAAGCGATGGCGCCGAAGCCGCGCGGGCTAACCGCCATCCCGCTGGATACGGCCGGATAGCCCAGCAGCGTCTGCAGGAACAAAGGCAGGAGCGCGATCGTGCCATAAAGCACAATGCCCATCACCACCATAAGGGAAGTGCCCACCGCAAAGTTGCGATTAGCCAGTACCCGGAGATCCACGATCGGATCTTTCGAGCGCAGTTCCCAAATCACAAAAGAGATTGCCGCCGCAACCGAAAGAATCGTGACCCAGGTGATGAAGGACGATGCGAACCATTCGTCCTCCTGGCCCTTATCCAAAACCAACTGCACCGTTCCCAGCGCGAGGGCCATCAATCCAAAGCCGACGTAATCGATACGGCCGGGTCTTTGATCTCTGATATATGGCGGGTCTTCGATGAACGTTCGGGCCATGAAAATCGCGAGAATTCCGATGGGTATGTTGATGTAAAAGATCCAGCGCCATGAATAGTTGTCGGTGATCCAGCCACCCAAAGTCGGTCCAATGATGGGCGCGACGACGACTCCCAAACCGAACACGGCCATCGCCGAGCCGCGCTTCTCAACGGGAAAACTTTCCATTAAGACGGCTTGGGCAATCGGTTGTAGGGCGCCCCCGCCGGCGCCCTGCGCGATCCGCGCCACGATAAGCATGCCCAGGCTGGTGGCTGCGCCGCACAGGACTGAAGACAAGGTGAAGATAGCTATGCAGACAATCAGAAAACGCTTGCGTCCGAAGTAGCGGCCCAGCCAGTTCGCCGCCGGAAGAATGATCGCGTTCGACACCAGATAGCTGGTCAGGACCCAGGTAGCTTCTTCGGGAGTCGCCGACAGGTTGCCGGCGATATGTGGCAAGGCGACGTTTGCCACGGAAGTGTCCAGCACCTCCATGAAAGTTGCCAGCATCACCGCGGCCGCGATCAGCCAGGGATTGAAGCTGGGCGTCCACTCTCGGGCCGTCGCAGTGGTCCGTCTCGCCGCAGGTTTCAATCTGTCCGCAATCGCGCTCATGTTCTCTTATTTTGGAGTGCGCTGATTTGTCAGCGCTTTGGTACGCGGCGACTTGTCGCCGCATGGCCAGGCAACGCGCCTTGGCCGCGACAAGTCGCGGCCTATGAAAGCGGTAACGAGTTACCGCACTCCAAAGTCACTTTACTTTTACTGACGGCACGACCGACATCCCCGGCGCCAGCAAATGTTGGGGCTCGATCTGATTTGGTTCAAAGACGATCTTGACCGGTATGCGCTGTACGACTTTCACGTAACTGCCGGTCGCATTTTCCGGCGGAATCAAACTGAAGCGCGCCCCCGTCCCCGCCTGAATGCTGTCGACATGTCCTTTGAATACTTTATCCGGATAGGCATCGATGTTGATGTCTACCGGCTCGCCTGGTCGGATACTGGCCAGCTGGCTCTCTTTGAAGTTCGCGGTCACCCAAACCTCGCCCGGCACAACGGCCATCAAAGGCTGTCCCACCTGGACCAGCGTGCCAACCTCGATCGCTTTGCGCGCAATGCGTCCGGATTCCGGCGCAAAGATCTTCGTGTAAGAAAGCTCCAGTTCCGCTTGATCGAGTGCAGCCTGCAACTGTTCAAGGTTTGCTCCAGCCGAAGCTGCCTGTGCCTGGCTGACCTGGACCTGCTGCGGAGCGGTGTTAGCCTGCGCGAGCTTTCCCACAGCTTCGTTCACCTGCGCCTGGGCGCCGCTGATTTGCGTCTGCGCCCGCTGCGCGTTTTGAGCAGCCGCGGACGTCGACGCTCGAGCTTCGTTGACTTGCGCTTCAGTGGCGGCGACTCTTTCTTTGGCCGCGTCCACCTGCGCGTTCGCAGTGCGTGCGGCGGCGATTGCCTGATCCAGACGCTGCCGGGAAATCTCGTCCTTGTCGTAGAGCATTTGATATCGCTGCACATCTGCATTGGCTCGCGCGGCCTCAGCCAATGCGGACGACACCTGTGCCTGCGCTTGTTGGACGTTTGCTGCCGCAGTGTTAATTCCAGCCGCCGCTTGATTGGCACGACTGCGCTCGGATGCAGCACCGGCCCGCGCCCCTGCTACTCCGGAACGTGCCTGCTGAACGCCCGCTGCCGCCTGCTGCACATTGGCGCGGCCGGTAACCCGAGTCAGAGTCACCTGAGTTTGGGCTTGCTTTTGTTGCGCGAGTCCGGCATTGAGGGCTGCTTTGGCCTGCGCTACTTTCGCTTCATAGTCACGCGGATCGATCTCGGCAATCAGGTCTCCCGCGTTCACGTTCTGGTTGTCTTTAACATAGACTTTGGTTATGTAACCCGAGGCTTTCGGACTCACCTGCACGATATGTCCATCAACGAAAGCGTCGTCGGTTGACTCATGCGAGCGAGCATAAAGCCAGTACCGCAATCCGACGATGACCAGCACAAGCAGAACAACGCCCGCGCCGATTAAGAAGGTGGGGCGTTTGTAAAGAGGCCGCTTCCTCGGGTGCAGGTGCGGTTCATCGTTGAGAGGTTCGCCGTATTCGTCGACCAGGTCAGCGTCTTCGGGGATTGGGGTTGTGTCGTTGAGCGAGTCAGCTTCAGCAACTTCCGGCTGCTTTGTTACCGACTTGCCGTTGTTCTCGTCTCTTTCCATTTTTCGTTCTTCTTATTAATAGCTATCCGCTTTCAAACGGTTCCTTGTTTATTCGTTGCCAACGGATTCAGTACCGGAGCAATACGGAGCGCGGACATCCTGTCCGCCAGCGGGCGCAGCCCGCTCCAGTTTTCCCGCCTATAACAATTCTTTGAAAGAGCTCGCGCTGCGCGCTCGGGCGGACAGGATGTGCGCGCTCCCTACCGCTCCGGGCACTGACCTTCCGCCCTAATGAGACTGACTTCATCAACTCACCAGCGGAACGTCTGCGCCCGACCCAGAGCCGCCGCCAGATTCAGTCGCGCACTGTTATAACTGGCCAGCGCGGTTACCTGGTCCAAACGCGCGTTGGCCAGGACTGTCTGGGCCGTAACGACCTCAATGCTGTCGGCGACGCCGGCCCGGAAACGATCGCGCGCCATTTCCAATTCGCGTTCAGCCAGGGTGACTGTCAGATCCGCGGCGCGGACTGTTTCAGCCGTAGTGCGCAACCCGGCGAAAGCCAGCCGCACATCCTCTTCGACCTGGCCGCGAATGCTGGCCAGTTGTAGTTCCGCTTCGCTCGCGCGGCTGCTGGCAACCTGAATCCGCCCGCGCGTTAACCCGCCATTGAAGATTGGTACATTCAATTGAACTGCCGCGCGCCGCGTCGGCAAATCGCTATTCGTCGGTGTGATGCCACTGACGCCGTAGTCGCCCAGAAACTCAAGGGAGGGGAGCTGTTCAGCCCGCGCGGCTCGTTTCTGGTAAACGGCTTCGGTAACTTGCGCCTGGGCGACGCGAACTTCGGCACGGGTGTCTTCAGCCTGCGCAACGGCAGTTTCAATCGCGGGCAAAGTCTCGATGACAAAGCGCAAAGGATCGGTGAGCGTCAACGGACTACCCAGCGGCAGTCCCACGATCCGCTGCAACTGCAAGCGCCCCTGCTCTGAGTCGGTCTGCGCGCGTGACAACCGGACCTGCTCCTGCGCCAGACGTGTCTCTGCCCGAGTGACGTCGACGCCCGTCGCGATCCCGGCGTCACGTTGATCCTGGGCCAGCTTCAGCAAAGTTTGCGCCAGCGTGACATTTGTCTGCGCCGCCGCGACGGAGCTATCGGCCCGCATCGATTCCAGATAAGCCAGAGAGGTGAAGGTCGCAACTTGTTCGCGCGCCAAAGCCTCTTCCATCTCAGCAACCCGCACACCCGCGCGGCCGGCCTGATAGGTTCTCAGCGCGCTCAAGCTGAAGATTGTCTGCTCAAGACGAACTCGGGCGTCGAAGTTTTTGAAAGGTCCGATGAAGGTGGAGGTGAAGCCAGGGAATCTTCCGGGTGTGAAGCCCAACGCGGCCAGATTCTCAGTAATGCTCGCTTGATAAGCAGCCCCTGAAATATTTGGCAGCAATCCTGCGCGCGCCTCCTTTTCAAATCCCCGAGCTTCGTTGCGTCGCTCGGCAGCCAGCAAGGTCGCGAGATTATTGTCGATTGCCAACTTGATCGCCTGCTCGAGACTTAATGCGGACGGACCTGAGCTGATTCTGGCAGCGCCAGGCACCTGCTGCGGATTTGTGATCGCTGGAGCCGTTCTTTGCGCGGGTGGCATAGCCGGCGCGCCGGGTTGCGCACTCGTTGGCTGGCTTTGGCGCTGCAGTGTCTGGGCGACGGTCATTGGGCCCAATTGTGCGGAAAGAGCCAACAAGAAAACTGTCCGAAGGATCGTCCGCGACAGATGCGGCGAGTTAATAATCGAGGCGCCAAACAACCAACGACGCTTCAAGCGAAACGCACACCACCAATGGATCAAGACTCTCTGTCCCTTCTCAATTGCCTTATGATTAGATCTCGCTTTGCGAGACTGTACCTATTTCGTGTCAAAAGTCTTGCTAAAGTGCAACGTAACAGGTCAGCCGAGCGGCTTGGTCGTAAGAAATAGCAAGAGGCAGGCCAAAACTGGAGAAGAGAGCTCTAGTCTGAAGGTCCAGCCGCGAACACGAGGTCAGTATCACCCCGCGCGAACGGGAGGGTAGACTTTGTATCCACCATAATCAGCCACAGATAAACACGGATATCACAGA
>JAWWPL010000029.1:0-9205 GCA_033850605.1 Blastocatellia bacterium
CCGTGCTTCTCGCCGTTGTAG
This sequence comes from Blastocatellia bacterium, assembly GCA_033850605.1. Taxonomy (GTDB): domain Bacteria; phylum Acidobacteriota; class Blastocatellia; order Pyrinomonadales; family Pyrinomonadaceae; genus UBA11740. The sequence continues at coordinate 22 of JAWWPL010000029.1, forward strand.
CTGAACATGTAGGCCTCTTTGTTCAGGCGTCGCAGCGCGAGAAAGAACTCGATACCCTGATACCAGGGCACCGCGTCGTCTTCGTCGTTATTAATCATCAAGAGCGGTGTCTGCACGCGGTCGACGCGAAACAGCGGCGAGTTGTCCAGATAGCGCAAAGGGTATTCCCAAAGGCTGCCGCCAATACGCGACTGCGAATGCTCGTATTGGAATTGACGCGGCAGGCCAGAGCCCCAACGAATGCCGCTGTAAGCACTCGTCATATTTACGACCGCCGCCCCGGCCTCCGCGGCTTTGAAGCGATTCGTCTGCGTCACCATGTACGCGATTTGATAGCCACCCCAACTGTGTCCCTGGATTCCGATCGCGTTCTCGTTCACAAAACCCTTGTCGACAACGGCCTGGATTCCGGGAAGCACGCACTTCAAAGCGCTCGGTCCCGGGTAACCAGTCGTGTAAACAATGTCGGGCATAAAGATCAAATAGCCGTTGCTGACGTAATAGGTTGGGTTGATCGAAGTGCCTGGTCCCGGATTCCTAAACGCATGCAGGCCCTGCGTCAGCTTTTCATAGATGTACACGATCATCGGATACTTCTTTTTCGGATCGAAGTTGTCGGGCTTGAGCAGCAGACCCTTCAACGGCACCCCATCAGAATTCTTGAAACTGACTAATTCCCCGGTGCCCCAGTTGAACCGGGCGCGCTGCGCATCACCATTGCTGACCTTCTTAAGGGCTTTAAAGTCAGGACCCGTCACCCAGACATCCGGGAACTCATCGAACCGTGAAGCGGTCAGCATCAACACGTCGGCGTCTTTTGCTTTGACGGGATTGTTAAAGTCCTTCGCGCCCATCACGAGTTTTTGCGGCAAGCCGCCGTTGACACGATCACGATAGAAGCCAGAGTCGCGCGTCTCTTCATTCTCGGCGTGAAGGAGGAGTGGTTTAGCCGGATCGATGGAACGTTCCTTAGGATCCAAACGCACATACCGAAACACGATCTTGTCTCGGCGCCCAACGCCGTCAGTCAGGTTCTTAGCATTGCTACCATCAGGAGCAACTTGCCAGACGTCGTAACGATCGTAGAGCAGCACCTCTCGATCGTCTTTGGTCCAACCGGCGACTCCATACGACGACGGTGTAGCCGGCTCGTCATTCTCCTCGTCGAAGAAGTGCACAGTCAGACTCTTCGTCAGGTTCACGGTACGGCCGTCCGCGATCGAATACGAGTTCCAGTCTTTGCCGTCAAAGAAAATTGAGTACTTTGCGCCCGGCGAAAGTGAAGCACCGAAGCGCTGCTTTTGTCCGACCAGCTTGCGCGTGCCGTCAGTGGTATTCAGTAGATAGTAGTCGGACAGACCTGGATCATAGTCGCTCATGATCCGGTAGGCGCGGTTGTCGGCGCCAATCGCATAGCGGCCATCGTTCGAAGGTGAAACGGATTCCATCGCCTCATCAGCGAGCTGCACGAATTTCTTCTCTTTGACCAGGTAGACAGCGCGATAGGATCTGTTGCGTTCCTGCTCAGCCCGGACCTTCTGGATTGGCTGAACGTAATCGTCTTTCCAGTGCCACAGATCGACCAGGACCTTTTCGTCGGTGGGAACTCCTTCGTCCGGATTCTTTTCCGGCTCTGGCGGCGGCGCCGCTCCCAGAAACAAATGACTGCCGTCGAGGGAAAAGCCAAGATTTGCTTTATCGCTAACCACAAAATCTTTCCGGAACCCCGGGGAAGAAGTCGACACGACCTCGGCTGCGTTTGTGATGGCTGAGCCGGCGTGGTTGCGATCTAAGTCCTCCCTTACGGTCGGGTTACTGCCCCCGCCTTCGATGACGTTCGCGTTCCCGGTGCGATTCCAAAGATAGATCTTGACTCTTGGTTGCTTCGAGTCAGCATCATCACGATCGCTCATGAAAGCCAGTTCGGCTTGATCTTCGTCCCAGGTAGGCTTCAAATACTTGCCTTTGCCGGCGAGTAGAGTCACGGGCGCAGCGTCATTCTGCGTCGTCACCGCAAAGATGCCATTCGTCTCTTCCTTTTTGGAAGAGACCGTAAAAACGAGGGTCTTCGCATCCTTGCTTAAGGTGTAATCGACTGCGTCGCTCAGGGTGCGTTCAGTTCCGGCCGCCGTATTTCTCAGGATTAGATCACTGCCGTACTCCTTTTTCTTTGAAGCGCGCGATGACGAGCTTGAGGAGCCCTCCCTGACGGTCGGGCTAGTGCCCCGTTGAGTCGCACCTGAGCCATTGCCGGCGGTCGGCGTCGTTTCAGCAGTAACGGCTGGCGCGCTGTTCGAGGCTTCCGCGCTTGGAGTTGATGAGCCCTCCCTGACGGTCGGGCTAATGCCCCGTGCGGGCTCTGGTTTTGGTTCCAGCAGGTATGCGATGAATCCCGCTCCGTCTTCCGGCACTTGAAAGCTCTTCACCCGCTCGATCCGCGCGACCTGGCCGCTGGATGTATCCATGATGCCCAACGCGTTCTTTGGCATGTCCTCCGGCTTCTTCTTTTCCTTCTTTGCTTTGTTCAGTTCGGCCTTGGTGGGCTCGATGCTGAAGACGACAAAGCGACTGTCAGCAGTGAAGAACGGCCGGGACAGCCGTGCGTTGGCCGCGATGAGTTCCGCAACATTCGGAATCGAGTCGTCGGGTGGCGGGGCAGGTTGGCGATAACCTCTGGGCGCGCGCCATTCGGCGCCGCTGCTCAGTTTGCGCACTACGATCTCACTGTCGCCGTCCTGGGCCATGAACGCATAAGCGATGAACTTTCCGTCGCGTGAAATCTGCGGTGATTGAATCGAGTGCCACGAGTCGTAATCCTGGTGAGTCAGAGCTCGCTTGGTCTCCTGACCCACAGCATAGGCGAAGGAAGTTACCAGCAAGGCAAAAGCACAAATCGCGGACGTGCATTGTCGCGAAACTCTGCCGAAGGGTTTCATAAGCTCACTCCATTACCAGTTGGTCTTCAAAGGGCGGGTGAAATCGCGGCCTAAGTCTCTTCAGAGTTGAGGTGGAAGTCAAGAATTGAGTGGGCGTCTATGAGACGGAGTCAGTACCGGGAGCGGTAGCGACCGGGTCACAGTCTCGCTATCTTGACGGTCGCTGGTTGAGACCCGGTCGCTACCGCTCCCGGTACTGACCTCATCATCATCGTCGATAGCTCGCAATCACGCCGCCGAAGTGGCAAACCACCACTCCCTCGTAACCAATCTGTTTGGATCGTCGTCGTTATCTATGCAATCATACTTTGAACCCCCTGGATTATGAGCCCAGAACAGCGCGTTTTGCAGCCGAGCTGCAGTCGCGTGCGGTTGGGCGTGCTGTTTCTAGCCGGCTCAAAAGGTCATAGAGATGCGTGATGGATGAGGAAATCTCAGGGGAGCTGCCGAACACTTCAGCCGCTGCCGACGAACCACAGGCCGATAAGCTCAACAGCAAATCAACTCCGGTCAGGTCGGCTGTTAAGCGACCCAACCGGACGCGCGCGCGCATAGTTCAAATCGTCAGCGTGCTGGTGCTGGTGTTGCTTCTGGTCTTGCTCTGGCGATTTCTCGGTGACCGCTCAACGCCCAAAGCTGCCGGTCGCGGCGAAGTCGTTCCGGTTGAGACCGCGCTCGTCACTCAGCAGGATGTGCCGCTTCAAATCAAGGCCATCGGAAACGTTGAAGCGCTCTCGACGATCGGAGTTCGCTCACAAGTCGAAGGGATTCTTACGCGAGTTGGTTTCGTTCCGGGCCAGGAAGTGAAGAAGGGCGACCTGCTCTTCACCATCGATTCGCGGCCTTTGCAAGCAGCGCTTAGTGAGGCGGAAGCGAACCTCCTAAAAGCCATGGCCGCCGTCAGACAAGGTAACGACATTGTCGCCAAAGACCAGGCGACTGCTAATAACTCACGGACAATTCTCAACCGCGACGCCAGGCTGATCGAAGCGGGCGTGATCTCGCGCGAAGAATACGACAACGCCAATGCCAAGTTGCTGGCGGATGAAGCGACCGTGCGCGCTGACAGATCTGCCGTAGCCAATCTTGTGGCCGCGCAAAAAGCCGAGCAGGCCGCCGTCCAAAATGCCCGCGTGCACCTGAGTTACACGACCATTCGCGCTCCGCTTGCGGGCAAGACCGGGAACCTCGCGGTGACTGCCGGCAACCTGGTGCGGGCGAACGATACGACGCCGATGGTCACACTTACGACCTCTGCGCCCATCTACGTCACTTTCTCTGTGCCTGAGCAAGACTTGATGCGCATTCGGCAATACGCGAGCTCGACCGGCTTTGTTACCGAAGTAGTTATTCCCGGCGACGAAGCAAACCATGCGTTTGGAAAACTGTCCCTCGTCGACAACACAGTCGATCCGGCCACCGGCACCGTGCGTTTGAAAGCCACGTTTGTGAACGACGACCGGCGGCTCTATCCCGGTCAGTTCGTGAATGTTGTGCTCACGCTGGGAATACAGAGTGGCGCTATCGTCGTGCCCTCTCAGGCAGTTCAGATTGGTCAGGACAAGTCTTTTGTTTATGTGGTCAAAGCTGATTCGACCGCCGAGATGAGGGTCATCAAACCTGGCCCGACCGCTGTCACCATGACCGTGATCGAAGATGGACTGAAACCCGGCGAGCAGGTGGTGACCGATGGACAATTGCGTCTGGTCCCCGGAGCAAAGGTTCAGCCGAAGGGACAAGGCACTAGTCCGGGTGGGCAAGGCAGTCCGGGAGCAAGCGGTCAGGGCGGCCGTCGCAGCGGCGAGGGAAATTCGAACTCGGGTAGTCAAAATGGAGGTGGTTGAGTCCCGTTGGGACGAAATATTTATAGCCTACGCATTTATCGGATCTCCCCAGCTCCGTAGGAGCGAAACATGTGCTGGCTATCGGAACATTTCGCTCCTACGGAGCTATTAGATTAGTTGGAGGCGGTGACTATAAAATATTGGGCTCCTAACGGAGCCAAAAAACCGCGCAGCGTATGTCGGAACTCTTTATTCAACGGCCGATCACGACCACGCTCATCATGGCTGGGATCGTTCTGTTCGGCTTTATCGGCTATCGCTCTCTGCCGGTCAGCGATCTGCCGAACGTTGATTACCCAACGATCCAGGTCACTGCCGAACTGCCGGGCGGCAGCCCGGAGACGATGGCTTCTTCGGTCGCGACCCCGCTCGAGCGGCAATTCTCAACCATCGCCGGACTCAACACGGTCAGTTCGACCAGCACCCTGGGCAACACGCAAATCACTCTGCAATTCGATCTCAGCCGGAATATCGATGCGGCGGCGCAGGATGTGCAGACCGCAATCTCAGCCTCGGCGCGCCAACTTCCGCCGGGAATGCCGAGCCAGCCGACACTGAAAAAAGTAAATCCCGCCGACCAACCCATCGTGTACCTGATGGTGAGTTCACCGACCCTGCCGCTATCGAAGGTAAACGAATATGCGGACACTACGCTGGCGCAGAGGCTTTCGACGATCAGCGGCGTAGCGCAGGTGCTGGTCACGGGCGAACAGAAATATGCCGTGCGCGTACAGGTCGATCCCTCTGCCCTGGCGAGCCGCGGGATTGGCATCGACGATGTCGCGACCGCCTTACAGCGTGGCAATACGAATCTTCCGGTCGGCACGCTCTATGGCATTCATACGAATCTGACAGTTCAGGCCAATGGTCAGATCACTAACGCCGAAGGATATCGTCAGCTGATTATCGCCTATCGCAACGGTGCTCCCGTAGTGCTGCGAGATCTCGGCGACGTCGTCGACAGCGTCGAGAACAATCGTCTGGCCACCCGTTACAACGGTCAGCAGGTCGTTACCTTGACCGTGCAGCGGCAGCCGGGCACCAACACCGTAGCCGTGGTCGACGCGATTCGCAACCTTTTGCCCACGTTCCGCCAGCAACTTCCGGCCTCAATCAACCTGGACGTTTTGTATGACCGGTCGGAATCGATTCGCGAGTCCGTGAACGACGTGCAGTTCTCGCTCCTCCTGGCGATCGGTTTGGTGGTGCTGGTGATTTTCATCTTCCTGCGCAACGTGAGGGCGACGATTATTCCTACGCTCGCCCTGCCGACTTCGATCGTCTTCACCTTCGCAGTGATGTATCTACTGGGCTTCAGTCTCGACAACCTCTCTTTGATGGCGTTGACGCTTTCGGTGGGATTCGTGGTTGATGATGCTGTCGTGATGTTGGAAAACATCGTGCGCCGCATGGAAGAAGGCGAAGGCGCTATGGAAGCGGCACTGAAGGGCTCGCGCGAAATCGGATTCACCATCATCTCGATGACGGTGTCGCTGGTAGCTGTCTTCATCCCGGTACTTTTTCTGAGCGGCATTCTCGGGAGACTGTTTCGTGAATTCGCGATCACAATCAGCGTCGCGATCCTGATTTCCGGCTTTGTCTCGTTGAGTCTGACTCCCATGCTCTGCAGTCGTCTGTTGAAGGCGATCGGCCACCGACGGGACGATGGAGAGGCGGAACGTGATCGGGACCGTAGCCCAACCGTGAGGCAGGGCTCCTCTTCGAAGAAAGATGCGGACGGAACGTCCGCGCTTCCAGGCAAGTGGTGGCAGAAGACAGAGCGCGCCTACGAATGGTTGGTGGGCGGTTATCGTTGGACTTTGCAGGTCGCGCTCGAGCATCGCGCGCTGACAATGTTGATCTGCGGTGCGCTCTTTCTGGTTACGATTGGTCTCTTTTATGTAATCCCGAAGGGGTTCATTCCCAACGATGACACCAGCAGAATTGTCGGCTATACGGAAGCCGCCGAGGGCATTTCCTTTACCGAAATGTCCCGACATCAGGAGCAGATGGTTGACCTGATTCGTTCCGATCCGAATGTCGTGGGGGTCTTATCAACTGTTGGACAAAGCGACGTTAGCGCTGCCAGCAACTCTGGCAACATTCTGGTACTCCTGAAACCTATCGCTCAGCGAAAGCAAGACGTCGACACCATCATCGAAGACCTGCGACCCAAACTGGCTGCCGTGCCTGGAATGCGAATCTTCCTGCAGAACCCGCCACTGGTTCAGGTTGGCGGACAGGTGACCAAGAGTCCTTATCAGTTGACCCTTCAAGGGGCCGATCGAAACGAGTTGTATACGAACGCAGACGCGCTGCAAAAGAAGATGGCCGCGCTGCCGCAGTTGTTGGACGTGACCAGCGATCTACAAACCAGGAATCCACAGCTCAACGTCGAGATCGATCGTGACAAAGCATCGTCGCTGGGAATTAGTGCCCAGCAAATTGAGGATGCCCTCAACGATGCGTACGGCACGAAACAGATTTCAACGATCTATGCCACCTCGAACGAATACCAGGTGATCATGGAGGTTAAGCCTGAATATCAGCAGGACCCCTCCGCATTGGGCCGGCTGTATATTCACTCCACAGCGACGCCCGCATCGGCAAGTCAATCACCACAGCTGCAGAGTACTCTGGTTCAGTCGACGCCGCAGATTGCTTCTTCATCCCAGTCGCCCGCTGGGCAGTCAGTCCCTGGGCAAACCACGCAGAGCAGATTGGTTCCACTCAGCACGGTAGCGACACTGTCGCGCAGCGTCGGACCTTTGCTGGTGAATCATCTGAGTCAGCTTCCTTCGGCCACGATCTCGTTCAACCTGAGGCCGGGAGTTTCTTTGAGTGCGGCGACCGAGGAGGTACAGAACCTGACCAAACAGACCTTGCCGCCTACGATCACGACCAGTTTTCAGGGCACCGCACAAATCTTTCAATCGTCGCTGCAGAACCTTACCCTATTAATGCTGGTAGCGGTTCTGGTGATCTATCTGGTGCTGGGGATTCTCTATGAAAGCTTTATTCATCCACTGACGATTTTGTCCGGACTGCCGTCGGCGGGCTTAGGGGCCCTGCTGACGCTGCTGGTGTTTGGACGCGAACTGGATGTGTACGCCTTTGTCGGGTTGATTATGCTGATCGGTATCGTCGAAAAGAACGCGATCATGATGATCGATTTTGCGCTGACCTCGCAGAGAGAAGGCGGCAAGCCGGCGGAAGAGGCTATCTTTCAGGCCTGCCTGATCAGATTCCGTCCCATCATGATGACGACTATGGCCGCGTTAATGGGAACGTTGCCGATCGCCCTCGGTTGGGGCGCCGGGGCTGAGTCGCGCCGCGGCTTGGGTCTGGCCGTCGTCGGAGGCCTTTGTGTCTCTCAGGTAGTCACGCTGTATTTGACTCCGGTGGTTTATTTGTACTTTGAGCGAATGCAGGAGTGGTTCCATCGGAGAAGGAGAAGCGAACAACCAGCCGTGGCATGAGGGGTGCGAGTTTGGTCTTTCAGAACATTTTCCATTTATCATTTGGCATCCGCTATTTTCCGGGTTCGCGGTTGCTTCGTGTTACTTCGTGGAAAGGTTCGCTTGGCGGAAAAATGAAGAACGATCCACGAAACACACGAAGAGCAATGGCAAATCAAAAATGACAAATGGAAAATGGTCTGGCTATGACTAAGCAAGACAAACCACAGAGACACAGTATCTCTGAGCTCTTCATACATCGCCCAATCACCACCACGCTGGTGATGGTTGGCATCGTACTGTTCGGTTTCATTGGGTACGAATCGCTGCCGGTGAGCGATCTGCCGACTGTCGATTACCCGACCATCAATGTCAGCGCAAGCTTGCCGGGAGCAAATCCCGAGACCATGGCCGCGTCCGTGGCGACGCCGCTAGAGAGGCAGTTCTCAGGCATTGCCGGAATTGATTCGATCAATTCCACCAACTCGCAGGGCTCGACCTCGATAACTCTGCAATTCAACCTCAGTCGCAACATTGACGCCGCCGCGCAGGATGTGCAGACCGCGATCTCGTCAGCTCTGCCACAACTGCCTTCGGGTATGCCGGCTCCGCCCGGCCTGCGCAAAGTTAACCCGGCAGACAGTCCAATTTTGTTCCTGGCTCTCAACTCGGACGTGGTGTCGCTGCCGGATGTCGATGAGTATGCCGAGACATTAATCGCCCAGCGCATCTCGATGGTCGAAGGGGTGTCGCAGGTCCAGGTCTACGGCGCCATGAAGTACGCCGTACGTGTGCAGCTCGACCCTTCGGCGCTGGCCGATCTGGGCATCGGCGTCGATGATGTTGACTCAGCGATTCGCAACGGCAATCCCAACACCGCCACTGGATCACTCTACGGGAAATACACGAACCTGACCTTAAAAACTAATGTCGAGCCAAAGAACGC
>JAWWPL010000040.1:0-3974 GCA_033850605.1 Blastocatellia bacterium
TTCATGCCCTTCCAGGCGGTGACAGGCTGCTTGGTTTTCTCGGCGTAGTCGTCTATCAAAGGCTTAGGGTAGTTCGTGGATTCCTCCGTGAGCAACTCTTTACGGAAGAAGCCCGGTTCGACGAGCATTTGGGCCATAAGCCAAGCTAGAGCAATTTGGGAAGGCGTCGCGTTCTTTTTTGTGCAAATCGTTTGAGCAGATCAACGACTAGCATGTTTGCCGCCATATTTTGTTCTGGATCAAAATTTTCGATCTGGACCTCCAGGGTCCTTGGCAAGTTTCCTATTCAAGCTGCCAAAACCGACACCATAAAAAGGCGGATGGGCCAACATCATCCTGTAGGTTTGGGGCTTTTGGTGTCTATATGAGGTATGGGTGCCGAACTTCACCTTCGGCACCCATATTAAACCATTGAATCTATTGGACTTGCGGAGTTGATTTGCCGAAGGGGGGACTCGAACCCCCACGAGTTACCTCACACGCCCCTCAAACGTGCGCGTCTACCAGTTCCGCCACTTCGGCTCGTACGGGAAGGATGTCTGACTATGAAAAGCTCTGCTTCCGAAAGTTTGGGTCGTTGTCTGCGGCCGGCGAATTTGAAGTTTGTCGGACATTTTGCTCCAACAGTTTATTTCTTCTTCGTTGCCGCCGGCGAGGGCTTCCCGACGGTAGCAGCGGGCGCCGCCACGGAAGCGGCTGGTGCAGGTGTCGGCGTATTCACTGCCGGAGTCGGGGTCACTAACGGGGCCTGCTCAGGAACGCCAGACTGCAACACTGAACTCGTGCCGGTAACAATCGGCAACGAGAGTATCAACGCGAAAAGCATGAATGACGCCGCCGCGCCAATCGTAATCTTTGATAATAACGTTTGCGTGCCTCTCGGTCCGAACGCCGTGCTGGAGACGGAACTTGAGAAGAGCGCTCCCGCATCAGCCTTTCCCGGCTGCAGCAGAACCGTCACGACGAGGACGATGCACGCCAGGATAAACAACCCATAAAAAATATATGCTAACAAATCATTCTCCAGATACCTGTCAGTAGTTAGTTGTTAGTAGTCAGTTGTTCACACCGTGACCTAACTGTTGCAGCTGACTACTGACCATCACTTGTAATTAACAATCTGCGCGAAACTCTCGGCGTTCAAACTCGCGCCGCCGACCAGACCACCATCGATGTCCTGCTGCTTCATCAAGCCCGCGATATTATCCGGCTTGACTGAGCCGCCGTACAAAATCCTCAAAGCTTCAGCAGCCGACGGTGAGTGCCTTTCCGCGAAAACGCGCCGGATAAACGCGTGCATTTCCTGCGCTTGCTCCGGCGTCGCAGTGCGTCCGGTCCCAATGGCCCAGACAGGTTCGTAAGCAACGATGATACGGTCGAGATCGGACGCTGTCAACCCACTCAACCCACCAACTAATTGCTCGCTCACAACGCGCTCCGCATTGCCCTGGTCGCGTTGTTCCAAGGTCTCGCCCACACAAACTATGACCGTCAACCCAGCCGCCAGCCCCGCCTGGGTTTTGCGGCTGACCATTGCGTCGTTTTCAAAATAATACTGCCGCCGTTCAGAGTGCCCCACAATCACATGCGAGCAGCCGGCGTCCCGCACCATGAACGCCGCTACTTCCCCCGTGAAGGCGCCTTCTTTTTGTTCCTCGGCGCAGTTTTGGGCGGCGACCCGAATGTTAGATCCCTCCAGGCGATCCGCGACGCTCTTGCAGGAGGTAAAGACAGGAGCAATGACGACTTCACAGTGGTTCGCGTTGGCGACCAGAGGCTTTAAGGCGAGCGCCGTCGCCACAGACTCGCCCACGGTCTTGTACATCTTCCAGTTTCCAGCGATGACAGGTTTTCTCATAGTCAATAAGCGATAACTACGAAGTCACAAACAGCACGAAGATTGTTTCTGAGTACTTTGTGGCTTCGTGTCTTTGTGGTTAAGTCTTCTCGTTCAGGGCTGCAACACCCGGCAATTCTTTTCCCGCCAGGAATTCCAGCGTCGCACCTCCCCCGGTTGAAATGTGCGTAATGCGATCAGCAACTCCAGCCTGGCTGATTGCCGCGACGGAATCACCGCCACCAACAATGACAATTGCTCCGCGATCGGCGGCGTCGGCGACTGCGTGCGCTATGCCGATCGTACCTTCATTGAATGGGGGCTCTTCAAATACACCCATCGGCCCATTCCAGATAATCGTTTTTGCATCTTTGAGCGCATTTGAGAACAGGGATATGGTCTCGACACCAATATCCATTCCCACGTGGCCGGCGTTGGTGAATTCAATCGGGATCGTCTTTGCCAAAACCTGGCCGCCTTTGATTGGTTCGTAGCTGTCGACAATCTGATGATCGGTCGGCAACAGCAACGCGACGCCCGCCGCTTCGCAACGCTGCTTAATCTGCAAAGCTGTTCCCAACATTTCGTTCTCGACCAGGGACTTCCCTACCGTGAATCCTTCGGCCTTCAAAAACGTGTAAGCCATCGCTCCGCCGATGAGTAATTTGTCGACCCGGCGATCGATTAGCGCATTGATTACGGGAATTTTGTCGGAGACTTTCGCGCCGCCGAGAATCGCGGCAAAGGGATGTTCAGGATCGTTGATAACCCGGCCGAGGTACTCAAGTTCTTTTTCCATCAGGAGCCCGGCCGCGGCCTGTTTGACGAACTTTGTTATTCCCACCGTCGAAGCGTGGGCCCGGTGAGCAGCCCCGAACGCATCATTGACATAGAGTTCGCATAAAGACGCCAGTTGCCGCGCGAACGTTTCGTCATTCTGCTCTTCTTCGGGATGAAAACGCAGGTTCTCAAGCAGAACGATTTGGCCATCATCCAATCCGTCGACTTTTTCCGCGGCTTGGTCGCCAACACAATCCGTGGCGAACAACACGCGCTTCTCCAGCAGCTTCGCCAGATGTTCCGCCACAGGGCTGAGGCTGTATTTATCGACGCGTTGACCTTTCGGGCGGCCCAAGTGGGACGCCAGAATTACTCGCGCGCCGTGTTCAGTAGCGAAGTTAATCGTCGGGATTGCGGCTCGGATACGAGTGTCGTCATCGACGACGCCGTCTTTGATGGGGACGTTGAAATCAACGCGAATGAAGACGCGTTTACTTTCGAGGTCGAGGTCCTTGATTGAAAGCTTAGGCATTGCCGATTTCCAATTGCCGATTGCCGATTTGGATTATTTTCAAGTTCGATTTGCTTGCGATCTTAGCGCCCGGTCGGACTGACGCCGTTGCGTGTCTGATATCCAAAATTTGCAATTGGAAATCGGCAATCGGCAATACTCAGAGTCCCTTCGCGGCGATGTACTTCACCAGATCCCGCACGCGGCACGAATAACCCCACTCGTTGTCGTACCAGGAGAGTATCTTGATCATGTTGCCACCAATTACTTTGGTGTATTCGGCATCGACGATTGACGAATTGGAGTTCTGCTTGAAGTCTGAAGACACCAGCGGTTCTTCACTGAATGCCAAAATGCCGGCGAGCTCTCCGTTGGCGGCGTCCTTCAGAGCTTTGTTGACTTCTTCAGTTGTCGTTTCCCTGTCGACAGTAATCACCACGTCAACCAGCGACACGTTAGGCGTGGGCACGCGCACGCTGATGCCATCAAACTTCCCTTTCAATTCGGGGAGTACCAGCGACACAGCTTTGGCGGCGCCGGTCGAAGTCGGAATCATGTTCAGCGCGGCTGCTCGAGCGCGGCGCAAATCCTTGTGCGGCAAATCCAGCAGCTGCTGGTCATTGGTATACGAGTGAATCGTAGTCATCTGGGCATTGCGAATGCCAAACTTTTCATGGATCACCTTGGCTACAGGCGCCAGGCAATTGGTAGTGCACGACGCGTTCGAGATCACATGGTGAGCAGCGGGCTCGTACTTCTCTTCATTCACGCCCAACACGATCGTAATGTCCTCGTTCTTGGCCGGCGCGGAGATGATTACTTTCTTGACGCTGCCACGAAGATGCT
>JAWWPL010000058.1:0-5062 GCA_033850605.1 Blastocatellia bacterium
ACAATCAACGACGATTATGCAGTCAGTACCGAGAGCGGTAGCGACCGGGTCCAATGCACGCCACGCTCGAGTTTTGCCAAAAGAACAACCCGGTCGTTACCGCTCCCGGTACTGACCTCATCACTCAACCGTCGCACTTGCGCTGAAGAGTTCGTGTTAAGATGCGCACTCGCCGCTTCAGATTACAAATTGGGAGGTCACAAATGAAGCTTAGACGTTCCGTCTTTCGGAACCTCTTCCCGATACTCCTTCTGGCCTGCGCGCTTAACATTGCTGCGACTGCTCAGACACCAAAGTCTACTCCAGTTCCAAAACCCACAATCGTGATTGTGCATGGAGCCTGGGGAGGTAGTTGGGCGTGGCGGAAGGTCGACGCGATGCTTCGGGAGAGGGGCTTTAACGTCTATCGCCCCCAGCTCACCGGCCTGGGAGATCGTGTGCACTTGAGTAGACCAGACATCGGTTTGAGTACGCACATTGACGATGTGGTCAACACGATTCTCTTCGAGGATCTGCACGACATAATTCTAGTTGGTCACAGCTATGGAGGCATGGTAATAACCGGAGTAGCGGATCGCGTGCCGGATCGGATTCGCCGCCTGGTTTATCTGGATGCGTTCGTTCCCAAAGATGGCGAGAGCGCGATGAGTCTGGTCGGGGGAGGTGGAGACTGGTTGAAGAATATGGTCAAAGGAGATTACATCGTGCCGGCTTGGGCGAAACCGGATCAGCCGCCGCCGAAAGACGTTCCTCAACCCTTAAAAACATTTACCGAAACCATCGTGCTGAAGAACCAGTCCGGCTTCAAAGTCCCGGCCACCTACATACTCACAGTGGAAGCGGGAAAAGAACCTAAGACCGATGACTTTTGGTCACAGGCACAGCGCGCGAAAGAACGTGGCTGGCCGGTCTTGCAATTGACGGCGGATCACAACGCCCAATGGTCGGCGCCGGAAGCATTGGTTGAGATGCTGACCGGTATTCACTGACGCGACTTGCTTTGCCTAGAGAATAGGTAGCATCTCGTCCGCGCAGCGGACGAAGCCAATGCGCCTTTTGAGCAAGGATTAACTGACCCATCGAAAAGCACACACTCACGAAAATGGATCAGTGAACTTAAGACAGACTGGTGATGGCACCTCCGCCGTCTGCCCCGTCGAGCTGAGCCGACCCGTCTTTTGATCGAGCCGGAACACAACGATGTTGTCGGACTTTTGATTCGCGACCAGCAGGAATGCACCACTTGGATCGATGGCAAAATTGCGCGGCGTCATGCCCCGCGTTGATTCATGGCCAATCGTTGAGAGACCGCCGCGCCGATCTATCGAGAAAATGGCAATGCTGTCGTGGCCACGGTTCGAACAGTACAGAAATCGGCCGTCTGGAGAAACGTGGATGTCGGCGCCTGTGTTTGTCGCCGTGAAATCCTGCGGCAGAGCGGTCAAGGTTTGCAGTTCTTGCAAACTTCCCTTCTCCGGATCTCGCGCGAAGGCGGTTACCGTCGAACTTAATTCGTTAAGGACAAAGACGTATTTGCCGCTGGGATGAAACGCCAGATGACGCGGTCCCATGCCGGGCTTTACCTGCACCCAGGGCGGTTCAGCCGGCAGCAGCCTTCCGCTTTTGGCGTCGAAGCGGAAAATCATAATCTTGTCTGTTCCCAAGTCGCAGGAGTACGCGAAGCGGTTGGCTGGATCAAGCACAATACAATGGGCATGCGGGCCTTCTTGACGCTCCCGATTTATGCTCGAACCCCGCGCCTGCTTCATATCCGTAGCCAACCCTAAACGGCCATCGGCCCCCACCGGCAAAATCGTGACGTTCCCGCCGGTATAATTCGCTACCAAAACAAACTTCCCGCCCGCAGCCACATCCACATAACAGGGATCAGCACCCAACGATGCTTGTTGATTCAACAGCCGCAACTCTCCGGTACTCTGATCGACAGCAAAGGCGCTGACGGCTCCGCTCTTCTTACCGGCAAAGTCTCCGACTTCGTTGACCGCATAGAGGCATCGCCGGCTGGGCGCGAGTGCGAGAAACGAAGGATTGACTACGCCCGGAGTGGTAGCGACAGGCTTTAACTCGCCCGAAGCGAGGTTCAACCGATACAGATAGATCCCTTCGCTCTTGCCCGTGGTGTAGGTTCCGACATAGAGCAGCAGTTCCCCGCCGCGCTTCGCGGCGAACGCGCGACCAAAAGGAATCGTCGACAGTATCAGTCCCAGCGAACCAAGACCGGAAAATTTTAAGAACTGGCGGCGGGCAGGCGCTCTCTCAACTTTGGGGATCACGGGTTTGATTTTCTCCTCGGAGTAGTTTGGCATTTTTTCTCTGCGCAATCACCGCGTCTACGCAGTGAATCACGTTCATAAGGAATCATCGCTGAGACGCCGAGCACGCGGAGATTGCGCAGAGGATTGAAATTGGAATATTTGATCTATAGCTTCCCCGGCGGTCATGCCACGGATTCTATTTCTCGAAAGCAATGTTGTCGACCACCAGGGTCCCTTTCTCAATAATGCATTTATCGCAATGCACTCCGACCGTGACGGAGGTTAACTTTTTGAGAACATCGCGCTTGAAGTCAAGTTGAACCGCCCAATCTGGTTGGCTGAAACTGTCGAGTTTGAGTCTGTAGGTATTGAAACCCGGTGACACGCGAAAGCTCGCCATGGGATACCCGGACTCCATATTGGTCCCCTGGCCGCGCGTAATGAGCTCGACTCGTACGTACTGCGTGCCTTTGGCAAAGGCCCGCAGTGTGATGAACTTATAATCGCTCACATCGTCAGGCACGAGCTTGCCGTCTTTCTCGGGCTCCCCGAACACTTCAATATTGACTCCTTCCCACTCGTTGGGGATGCGAAATTCGTAATCAAAAGCCGCCGCGACGTCGTCCGCAGTCACTCGCGCAAACGCGGGGGCGGGCGGATTCGCGTTTTCCAAGCCACGGAATTGCGGTGGGTTTGCTTCGTTCTGGGAATAGTGATTCAACCGCGTCATGCCACCGTGCTTGCTCACCGGCCGCCCGCTTTGCACGTTCTGAAAGTCGGCGTAGATGAGTTTGGAGGCGTCGGACTCACGAGGCTTCGAGGCATCCTGGCCGGGGGCCAAGCCGGCAATTAAAAGGATCATGACCGCCAAAACCCCTAAGCGAAAAAAGACCTTTGCCATCATAGATACTCCTCCGTATTCCAGACTAAATAGAGCGCGGACATCTTGTCCGCCCGCGCGCAGCGCGCAAACTCTCTAAGACAATTCCTTTGGAACATATGAGCGGGCTGCGCCCGCTGCCGGACAGGATGTCCGCGCTCCACTACAAACCACCTTCAGTAATCGCAAGGTGATACCAACACCGGCACCGGGGCCAGAACTGTATCCTGAAATCTGACGGACCTTCGCCGCAGGGACGCCACCTTCGCTTCCACCTCTTCCGGCTTGAGTATCCTCCTGGCCTCGTGGAAAACCCAGTCGATGTCCTCCTGATAGTGGCGCACGGCGGTGGACTTCACGGTTGCATCTCTAATAAACCACAGATTGAAATTAATCGACATCAGCGACCGCGGATAATATAGCCCACCATGCTCTGCCAGAGGTTTGCCGTCGATGAAATAATTTACCTTTCCGCCGGCGACCTGGGTTACGAGCGTATGCCAACCGGCAATGCTGCCACTGTTGGTGTTAAAGACGTTGTCCTTTTTCCAATTCGGTTCCGGACTGAAGGTCCGCCAGGAAGTCGTATACAACGTAGGCCCGGCAATGCCCCAACCCCCATTCGGCAGATACTCGAAATCCAGCTCGCTGTAGTCAGGATCCCATGGCGCCTTTAGCGGGCTAATCGTGTAAAAGCTCTCTACGAGTTGATCTCCGCTGGGGCCGTCTGTCGGCATGTCGACGAAGCGAACGCGAGCAGCATATGTGCCCTCGAGGTATTTACGTTGATGGCAAATCTGGGTTTGATGGGTATTGGGTCCGGTTCCGTCGGTAGAAGAAATCATCCGCAAGATACGATTGCCTCGCTGCTCCTGATCAGATGGAAACGACACGCCGGTGTTGCCCCAAATTGCGCCCGGCACTCCAGGCCATCCAGGTGCGGTACGAATAATCCAGCCATGTCTGGCCAGTTGCTTATAGTTTGAGTAGCTAAAATCGTCAAAGAGTGTTTGGGAGGATAGGTTCGCGCGGCGACTCTCCTGTGAAATAGCGGGCTCGCCGGTTGGGCCTTCTGCGCGCACGAAAGCGCCGTCCAACATCGTCATTGAAACGAGAGTGCCGCTTCCTATTGCTAAAAGAAGACTGACGAATAGTCTGGTCTGAAACCGCATCACAGAAGTCCTCGCTTCTTGCAGAGTTGGTGTTGCTCAGTCTCCCGAACGACTTGGATTCTTTCCGAAGTTCGGTCCCGGGTCAAGGATTAAAGTTTGAAGTACAACCGAAGTGCGTTTTGGAATATCTGATTCGCCTTCGGACAAGAACTGCCTTACCGCGAAGCGGTTACGTTTCAAAGCCCAGGGTTGCCGCTTCGGCTACCCTGGGTTACAAGATCAAAAGGATTCAACCGCAACGCGGTTGCGTCCGCTGGCGCAACCCGTTCCGGGTTGATAATGATCGGGACTCGCTCACCCAGTTGAAGCAACCCTGGGCTTTGAGACACGTAACCGCTTCGCGGTACGGTAGGACTCGTCAGTCAATACACTCCTGAACCCGCGAGTACACGCGGTCGACAATCTTCCCCGCGTCTTCCTCACTCTTCGACTCCACGATCACCCGGATGATTGGCTCAGTATTTGAACCCCTTACCAGGAACCATCCTTCGGGCAGGCTCACTTTCACACCGTCGCGGAGATCCATCGGATACGCCGCATACTCATGACGAAACATTCTTAGCACCGCGGAGATCTTATCCGAGGGACACAAGAGTTTCTCTTTGACCATAACGAAGCGCGGCAAGGTTTTGACCAAACCAGTGATCGTCTGACCAGTCTCGGCCAGCAGATGGACGATAAGCGCCATGCCGACCAGGCTGTCGCGCGCAAAATTGATGCGCGGATAAATGACA
>JAWWPL010000080.1:0-5283 GCA_033850605.1 Blastocatellia bacterium
CATCGCGTCGAGCCGCGTGATGTAGTCACCATCGGTTCTTTCGCGATCGAATTCATCCGCGCGTCGCATTCGCTGATCGATTGTTTCTCGCTGGCGATCAAAACGCCCGTCGGGACGATCATTCACACGGGCGATTACAAAGTTGACGAGACGCCGGTGATTGGCGAGCCGATTGATCTGAGAACCCTCCGGCGATATGGACAGGAAGGCGTGCTGGCGCTGCTGTCTGATTCGACGAACGCTACGGTTCCGGGCCGAACCCCATCAGAGCGCGCCGTGATCCCGGCTTTCGAGGAAATCTTTGCCGAAGCCAAGGGGCGCATCGTTGTGGCCGGATTTGCTTCGTCGATTCATCGAATTCAAATTGTCTTCGACGTCGCACAGCAGTTCAATCGCAAGGTTTGCGTGCTGGGCCGCTCAATGCAAAAGAATGTCGAGATTGCGGATCGGCTTGGCTATTTGGATATTCACGATGGGATGCTGGTCGGAATCAATGAGACCAAGCATCTGCGTGATGACGAAATTGTTTTTCTGGTAACCGGATCACAGGCCGAGCCGCGGGCCGCGCTCTACCAGATGGCCACGCAGATCTACAAAGGACTGACAATAGAAGAGACCGACACTGTGGTGCTCTCTGCCCGTATTATTCCCGGCAACGAACGCGCGATCTCGAGGTTGATAGGTTTCATATACAAGAAGGGCGCGAACATCATTGAAGAGAAGCGACGCCTGATTCACGTCAGCGGCCATGCTTCGCAGGAAGACATTCGCATCATGACCGAAGCCGTGCGGCCAAAGTTTCTGGTGCCGATTCACGGCGAGTATCGCATGCTGTTTCGTCACAAAGAGTTCGTCAAAAATCACATGGGCTTTCCCGAGGCGAACATAATCCTGATTGAGAATGGCGACGTGCTCGAGTTGGATGGAGAGCGCGCCGCCGTCATCGATCGTCGCGAGGTCAAGCGCACGTTCATCGATGATTCAGGATTTGAAGAGATCGATTACGAGACCGTGCGTGAGCGCAAGAAGATGGCCTATGAAGGCATGGTCACGCTGTTTGTTACTATCGATGAACAGACTGGAGAGCTGGAAGGCCCGCCGCAAATCATCGCCCAGGGAGTGCGTGGATTTGAATCCACAAACGGAAACGGCTCAAATCGCAAGACGCAGGTTTCAAGTTATGAAGGCTCAAAGAAACTCCTGAAGGATGCGCAGGGCGTCGTAACCGCGGCGCTCGCCGGAGCCTCGAGACAAATGCTGGCCGACCTGTCGCTATTGAAAGAGCACCTGCGCCTGGAACTGAAGCGGTTCATTCAGAAAGAGACCGGGGCACGTCCGGTGATAGTACCCGTCATACAGAAACTCGGGGATCGTCTGGTGACCGAGTAATTGGGGGCTGTGTCGTGTGAAGGAGCGACAGGCTGGCAGCCTGTCGTACATGTGACGCAGACGAGCGATGCCCAGATTCAGGGATAATAACCGGAAAACACAGCTTTCTTGACGAATTGTCCCCGCCAGGTCCTTCAACTTTCATTTCCAAAGATTTCTATCGCTCTCATCGGCTGGTTTTGGTATTCTTAAGCCTGTCGCCGGCTGAAACCGGTGCTACTGAGCATCTCCCGAATAGCTCGCCCACCAGCGTTGGGGTACTTACAAAGACTTATTCACTCGCGACAGCAAATCCCCTGGTAATCTGATTTGATCCCAACGTCTACGGGTATGCTTACCTCCAAAACCAATCAGAGAAGCAGTCGTGAATCCGAAATATTATGGACTGGTCCGAAAAAGTTGTTCTAATCACCGGTGCATCCTCAGGCATTGGACGCGGGTTTGGCATTGAGTTAGCGAAGCGCGGTGCGGCGGTCGGCCTGCTTGCGCGGCGGGCTGATGCGCTGGATGAAATCGTAGCAGAAATCGAAGCGGCCGGCGGTCGCGCGATGGCTCTGCCCGCGGACGTGACTGATGCTGATGCGGTGCGCTTTGCCGCCTGCGCGTTGCGAAGAAAATTCGGCTATATCGACACACTAATCGCAAACGCCGGCGTCGGCGCTACAACCTACGCGGTGGATCTCTGTGAAAAAGAAGTGGCCGAACTAATCAAGGTCAATGTGATCGGGGTTGTGAACAGCGTGACCGCCGTAATCCCTCACATGATTGAGCGTCGCCAGGGACACCTGGTCGCGATCTCCAGTCTCGCTTCATATCGCGGTTTGCCGAAATCGGCTGCCTATTGCGCCAGCAAAGCGGCCGTATCGGCGCTGTTTGAAAGCTTGCGGATCGATTTGATGAATACCGGAGTTGATGTGACGATTATTCATCCGGGCTTTATCAAGACTCCTTTGACCGCGGGCCGCAAGCGCATGCCTTACCTGATGGAACTTGACGACGCCGTCACAAAAATGGTGCACGCGATCGAGAAGCGGAAGAAGAGCTATGCCTTTCCCTGGCAGTTGGCGAATATCGTGCGGGCCTGCTTACTTCTGCCAAATCCATTGTATGATTGGGTCGCGGCCAGAAATTCGTTTCGCGAATAGATTGAACTGTTCTTTGAGCTTAGTACTTCGTACTTTGATTCTGTCTTGCGCCACGCGCGGACCGCAAAGCACGAAGTACTAAGTACAAAGCACGATCTTGTCTTTCAATCAGAATCTATAAATCCAATTTGAGATGACCCTTCTTCAAGCTATTCTGCTTGGCATTGTCCAAGGTTTGACTGAATTCATACCCATCAGTTCTACGGCGCACCTGGTGCTCTCCAGCCGGTTAATGAATCTGGCGCTCACTCCGGAACAACTGACTTCGTCGATCGCCGTGATTCAGCTCGGCACGCTGCTAGCGGTCATTGTGTATTTTGCCGGCGACATCTGGAACATAACCCGGGCATTTATTTACGACCACCTGATGTTGTTGAAAAACGGCCGTCGCGATCAATTCCATCGCGCTAATTCGGGCGCGCGGCTGTCACATGAAGCCTGGCTTGGTTGGCTGGTGATCATTGGTTCCGTGCCGGTTGCGGTGGTTGGCCTTGCTTTTAAGAAGCAAATCGAAGGGACCTTCACCAAGAATCTTTGGGTGATCGCAACCATGATGATTGTCGTGGCGCTGCTGCTCGCGATCGCGGAAGTTGTTGGCAAGAAGTATCGTCGCATGCAGGAGTTGGGGATGAGAGACGCGCTCGCCGTCGGGTTTGCCCAGTGCCTGGCGTTGATTCCCGGTTCGAGCCGATCGGGTTCGACGATTATGGCCGGCCTTTTTGTCGGCGAGACGCGTGAGACGGCAGCCCGCTTTTCATTCTTGCTGTCGATGCCGGCGATCGCCGCCAGCGGTTTGTTGGAATTGAAAGAAGCGCTGCACCTGCTTCCGAGTGGCAGCCTGACGACTCTGGCCGTCGGCACGATTGTTTCCGCTGTGGTGGGCTATGCGTCGATCTGGTTTTTGCTGCGTTTTCTGCGCACGCACACAACGGGGGTTTTTATCGGCTATCGTCTGATCGTCGGCGTCGCGGTTCTGATTATGTTGTTCACCGGACGCATTAGTCCGCTGTGAACATTCCACTTTCTCCCTTTGGGAGAGGAACGCGCGCGGCTTGGCCGCCAGATGTGGGGAAAGGCTCCGCCTTTCCGGTCACTTTCTTTGAAGTCTTTTAGGAGGCTACGCCTCCGCATCGGCGAGGCCTAGCCTCGCCAATGTCTAGATTACGACTCACGGAAAGGCAAAGCCTTTCCGCACATCAAGTGGCAAAGCCACTACTGAGGTGAGCGTCGATAAGATTAGCTCTTCCTCCGGACAACAAGTAAACTCCCACTCATATGAGCGCCAAGCGTTCACCTAAACGATGGATAGTTCACCAGCCTGATATTGGCCAAGCCGCAGAGTTGGCAGCTGCCCTCGGCGTCGCGCCGGTTGTGGCCGGGTTGCTTATCGCGCGCGGCCATCACAGCCTGGACTCAGCGAGAGCGTTCCTTAATCCCAGTCTCGATCAACTTCACGATCCGTTTCTAATGCGCGGCATGTCCGACGCAGTCAAGTGTCTGTTGCACGCAATCGATCATCACGAGCCGGTCCTAATCTATGGTGACTATGATGTTGACGGCACCACCGGCACCGCGGTCCTTTTGCGAGCGCTACGGATGTTGGGTGCAACGGCCGGTTATCACGTGCCGCATCGCTTCACTGAAGGCTATGGCATTCAGCAAGCGGGTTTGGAAAAGGCGGTCGCGGATGGTTACAAGTTGGTCGTCAGCGTCGATTGCGGCATACGAGCCCACGAGCCTCTGCTTTGGGCACAGGCGAACGGTTTAGACATCATCATTACCGATCATCATCTGCCGGATGAGGACGAAGGATCGCCACCCGCGCTGGCCGTGCTGAATCCTAATCAACGTGGTTGTGATTATCCGGACAAGACTCTCGCCGGCGTCGGCGTCGCTTTCAAACTGATTCATGCATTATTCCGCGAACGCGGACGAGAAGCGCAGGTGCCGGGCTCTCTAAAGATGGTAGCGATCGGCACAGTGGCCGATGTAGCGAAACTGACGGGCGAGAATCGCGCCATTGTAGCCCTGGGGCTGGCTGACTTACCACGTGCAGTAAATCCCGGACTACGCGCCCTGATTGAGATCGCCGGTTGCGGAGACGACGGGCAGATGACCGCGTACGATCTGGGCTTTCGCATTGGGCCGCGGATTAATGCGGCGGGGCGGATGGATGCGGCGCGGGCCGTCATTGAATTATTTGAAGCGAAAGAAAAAGCAGAAGCTCGGCGTTTGGCTGAGCACCTGGACACACGCAACAGCGAACGCAAGGAAGCGCAACGAGAGATTTTCAACCGGGCTATTGAAGAGTTTGAGAGCGGCGCCGAACGCGCGGCGCAGACGCACGCCGCAGTCATTGCCGGAGACGGCTGGCATCGCGGCGTGATCGGCCTGGCTGCTTCAAAGATCGCGGAGCGCTTGAATAGACCATGTGTGGTGATCTCGCTTGATGGCGACGTGGGCCACGGTTCAGCGCGCAGCATCCAGGCCTATCATCTCTTTGACGGTCTGACGATGTGCCGCGACTTGCTTGATAAATTCGGTGGACACTCGCACGCGGCCGGGCTGGCAATCCGGCGCGAACACATCCCGGAATTCCGCCGGCGCTTGAATGAACATGCGGCGTCGTGCTTGACTGAAGCAGATCTGGAGCCGGTGCTCGCGATCGATGCTGAGGTTACTCCGGAATCGATAGGGTTTCGGCTGGCGCAAGATCTGAGCGCGCTTGAGCCCTTTGGCGCCGGCAATC
>JAWWPL010000209.1:0-17653 GCA_033850605.1 Blastocatellia bacterium
GGTTGGATCGGAACTGAAGACCGTGCTCGCGAACCGCCGTTTCGATGCAGTCACGACTTCGGCCAGTTGCCCTTTCGCAGAATATTGGCCCTCAGTATACCAACCCAGGGCGCGACAATCATCCCCAGAGTCCTGGCGCCCACGCGGTGACGACGTGCTTCACAATTTATCGATTTTAGCCGCCAAGACGAAATCGCTCTCGGTCAGGCCGTCGATCTTATGCGTCCAGATCGTGACCTCGGCTTTGCCCCAGCCGAAGCAGATATCGGGATGGTGGCCTTGCTGTTCCGCTAACGTACCGATCCGGTTGACGAACTCAAGGCTTTCGCGAAAGTCCTTAAACCGATAGGTTTTTTGCAGGTGATGTTCATTGACGGCCTGCCACCCTTCCAGTTGCTCCAGTAGCTTTTCGATCTCCGCACCGCGCAGCGGCGGCACGCCGCCCCTACAAGGCACGCACTGAAGGTCCGCTAAATCTGACATGTTTCCTCCTCTGAGATTGTTTAGTGGTCTGATCGACTTTAGATCAGACTATCACACCCTATGTCCTCACTTGATCAACAAAACGCTTAGTGGGGTAGAGTGTATTGCTAACCTACGGGGTACTAGCCCGACCGTTAAGGGGAGGGCTCCGATTTGCACGATTGAGCCCTCCCTGACGGTCGGGCTAGTGCCCCGCACCGCGACTCGTAGCAACATACAATTGCCGACTGCCTAAAACGCGTTCTTACTGACTTCTGTTACGCCGTCTGCGATAATGCCGGAACCGTAGTTATCGATGGCGAGTAAGCGAGGGGATTTCGGTTTCCGATCATGAGTGAAGCTTTGGACAAAGTGCGAGGCGTGCACGAGCTGCCCGTTTTCCCTTTACCGGTAGTGCTTTTTCCGGGCATGCCGATGCCTTTGCACATCTTTGAACCGCGTTACCGAACGATGCTGGCTGACATTCGCGCCGGCGATAATCTCTTCGGACTTTCTTATTTCGATTCCGATTCATCAGACAAAGACTTTCCGCCGGCTGGTCACATCGGTTGCGTCGCAGAGGTAACGGAAACGCAGGCTTTGCCCGATGGGCGATCAAATGTTTTGGCCGTGGGAGTAATCCGTTATCAAGTTGAGGATTACATCGAGCGGGGTGATTCTTATCTAGTCGTCCGCGCCCAGTATTTCGAGGATGACGAAGAAGATGAGGCGGCTTTGGCCGCTGGCGCGCGCGAGGTTGCGGCGACGTTCATGCGGGTGGCCAACGCGATTAGAATTATCAACGATGAACGCGGCAATCTGCCGGACATCAGCGATACCGAGCCGCAGAAGCTCTCGTTCCTGGTGGCCGCCGCCATGGAGATCGAAGTCGAAACGAAACAGCAGTTGCTCGAATTGCGTTCCACTCTGGAGCGACTAAGCCGGCTGCGCGATCTGCTGGCGCGAGTGGTCAAGGGTTATGAAGAGCGCGGACGCCTTCACTCGGTAGCCAAAGGCAACGGCCACGGCGGAAAAAAGATCGAGATCGAATAGAAGTGGCACAAACTTTAGTCTGTGATTTGCAGGTAACGCATCGAAGTAATCACAGACTGAAGTCTGTGCCACTGGTTGCGACTCACATGCCGTCCAGCGACAACAGGACAATCGTCGTCAGCGTTCTCTTCTTCGGCGCTGCTCGTGATGCGACCGGGACCGACGAAACTCGACTAACCCTTAACCCTCCTCATAATTCGCAGAATACTTTTGAGCAGATCCTGAATACTTATCCCAATTTGCGCCGCTTTGGCAAAGCTTTGTTGTTCGCGGTCAATCAGGAGTACGCGGAACCTGACCGAGAAGTCTCAGACGGCGACGAGTTGGCGATATTTCCACCCGTCAGTGGTGGGTCAGAGGAAGTGGCACAGACTTCAGTCTGTGATTCCTCCACCAAAAACTTCTTCGAACTAACCGCGCGCCCGATCGATGTTGGTGCGGTGGCTCGTCGGGTGGTGTTACCGGAATGCGGAGCGACCGTGACGCTTGATGGTTATGCGCGCGGGTGGACCCGTGGCCGGCGCACGCTCCGTTTGGTCTATGAAGCCTATCCACCGATGGCGATCAGTGAGATGGAACGCCTGGGGCAACAAGCGCTGGAGAAGTTCGACATCGCGCACATCGGCATCGTGCATCGCACTGGCCGGCTTGAGATTGGCGAAACGAGTGTCGTCATCGCCGTCAGCGCGCCGCACCGCCGCGCGGCGTTCGAAGCCTGCGAATGGGCTATACGCGAACTTAAACGCACCGTGCCGATTTGGAAGAAGGAGTTTTTTGAGGACGGCGAGGTTTGGGTCGAAGGTGAGGGAGCGCCTTCATAGAGGAACAATGTGGTTGCGGCTCTGCCGCCTGATGTGCGGAAGGTCTCTGAACTTCCGGTGATTAACCTCAAATAGTTAGGGGCTACGCCCCGAAATCTAGGGCGCAGCCCCTATTCAACTTGGACTGGAACGGTAAGGCGGAGCCTTACCGCACATCAGGCGGCAGAGCCGCGAAGTCAAAACGCCTTTAGCTTGCCGGCGTCTCCTCACCTTCTTCCTCAGCCGCCGCCTCAACCAACGACGCACTCGTAACCATGTCGCCTTCGTCGGTCTTAATCAGGCGCACGCCCTGGGCGCTGCGGCCAGTCTTGCGAATGGCGTCGGCTTCCAGGCGAATCAGTTTTGCCTGCTGGGTAATGATCATGATCTCTGAGTCGGCGTCGACCGGGAAGACGGCGACGACCTTGCCGGTCTTCTCTGTCGTCTTCATATTGATCACGCCCTTACCGCCGCGCGACTGCAAACGATAGGTCGAGATCGGGGTCTGTTTGCCATAGCCTCTTTCAGAAACGGAAAGCATTTTTTCCGTATCGTCGGCCGACACCGGGCAGAGGGAAACCACGAAATCATCCTTGCGCAGATCGATGCCACGCGTGCCGCGGGTAGCCCGGCCCATCGGCCGCGCATTCTTTTCATCAAAGCGAATCGCAAAGCCGTTATGGGTGGCGATGAAGATGCGCTTGCTTCCGTCAGTCGTTACCACGTCCAGCAACTCGTCGCCTTCGTCGATATTGATGGCGATGATTCCGTTCGAGCGGATGTTTTGAAAATCAGAAAGGGCGGTCTTCTTGATTACGCCTTTCTTGGTGACCATCAGAACGTAACGGCCTTCCGAGAATTCGCGCACCGGCACGACACCGGCCAGCTTTCGCTCGGAAGAAATCTGAATCAGATTCACAATCGCCTTGCCGCGCGCTGAAGCAGCCGCATCGGGCACTTCGTGGACCTTGACCTTATAAACCAGCCCGTCGTCGGTGAAGATCATCAGGTAGGCATGGGTCGACGCGATGAAAAGATGTTCGACATAGTCGTCGTTCTTGGCCATCGCGCCAAATCGCCCCTTGCCCCCGCGTCCCTGGCGGGAATAAGTGGTAATCGGAGTACGCTTGATGTAACCGCTCTTGGTCACCGTGATCGCGACGTCCTCGTCGGCGATTAGATCTTCAATTGAATAATCGGTTCCGGCCTCAGTGATTTCCGTCCGGCGCGCGTCACCAAACTCCTTTTTCACTTGTTCAAGTTCGTCGATGATTACGCGGCGCAACGATTTTTCATTCGCCAGAATCTCTTCCAACTCGGCGATGTGTTTGATAATCCCCTCGTATTCGTCGATTATCTTTTGCCGTTCGAGAGCCGACAACCGCCGCAGTTGCAAATCAAGAATGGCCTGGGCCTGAATCTCAGAAAACGCCAGGCCCTCCATCGCTTTTTTCAGCTTGGGCAAATACTTGTTTAGCGCCTCTCCCGAAGGTATGCCTTTCCACGCCTTCACTTCGCTCGTGGTTTTGAGTTCACCCGTGAGCCACTGACGCGCTTCGTCAACTGAGCGCGAGTTCCGAATCAGCGTCACGATGTAATCCAAGGCGTCGATCGCCTTGGTCAGTCCCTCGAGGATATGCGCGCGGGCTTTGGCTTTGCGCAGCTCGTACTCAGTTCGCCGGCGTACGACTTCGCGGCGGAAGTCGACAAAGGCTTCCAGAATCTGCTTTAGATTCAACACCCGCGGCTGGCCGTTCACGATAGCCAGATTGATCACGCCGAACGATGACTGCATCGGCGTCATCTTGAAGAGCTTGTTAAGGACCACTTGCGGCACGGCGTCGCGTTTCAACTCGACAACTACGCGCATGCCCTGGCGATCAGACTCGTCGCGCACCTCGGCGATGCCTTCGAGTTTCTTCTCATTTGCCAGTTCGGCAATGCGCTCGATCAGCCGGGCCTTGTTAACCTGGAAAGGGATTTCGGTAATGATAACCGCGTCGCGCTCCTGCGTGCCGCGGCCAACGCGATCAATCGAAGCCCGCGCCCGCATTTGCAGGATGCCGCGTCCGGTGAGATAGGAATTCCGAATTTCTTCGCGGCCACAGATAAATCCCCGCGTGGGAAAGTCCGGACCCTTGACGATCTTGAGCAAGTCTTCGATGTCGATATCGGGATCGCGCAAGACTGCGATCGTGGCGTCCACGATCTCGGTCAAATTGTGGGGGGCGATCTTGGTCGCCATACCCACGGCAATCCCATCCGAGCCGTTAATCAAAAGACTTGGAATACGCGCAGGCAGAACGGTGGGCTCGCTCAGGCTTTCGTCATAGTTCGGTTGGAAAGTAACGGTCTCTTTCTCAATATCGGCGAGTAATTCGTTCGCCAATTTCGACATGCGCACTTCGGTATAACGCATAGCTGCGGGCGCGTCGCCATCGACCGAGCCGAAGTTGCCCTGGCCATCCACCAACGGATAGCGCATGGAAAAATCCTGCGCCAGCCGAACGATGGTGTCATAGACTGCGGTGTCACCATGGGGGTGATACTTACCAATGACATCGCCAACCACGCGGGCGCTCTTTTTGTAAGCCTTGTTGTAAGTATTGCCAAGTTCGTTCATGGCCCACAGTACGCGACGATGCACGGGCTTAAGGCCATCGCGAACATCGGGAAGAGCACGACCGATAATCACCGACATGGCATAGTCCAGGTAGGACCGCCGCATCTCGTCTTCGATACTTATATGTTGTCGTTCAGTAGTTTCCATTAATCAGGCCTTTCCGTTACAATCCGCCCTGCCCGCGTTACGCAATCTGCCCAGTGGCGTTCCCTCACCGGGTTTATCCGGCACGAAATTTCGAAGACTTTGATAGCTTTCTCGAGGTTCGGGGCAAGAATATTCATGCAGTTAAATTGCGCGTTTATTTTAACCTGAAACATGGTGGGTTACCAAGCCGAAAAGCGCGTAAACGCTAATAAAATCAGGCGGTTTAGACCAGCCACGCCCGGCAAGCCAAACTTGAGTCAGACGTTTTAAGGGAAGACTAGTTTATTGACGAGAGAAGGTCAGAAAAGCGATGGAAAATCGCAGCGGCAGCGCGAGCGATTTGAGTTGGCGCTACCAGTGCGCGTGCAGGGGCGTGAAAGTCTCGGCCATGAATGGATCGAGATATCGCGCTTGGTTGATGTCACGCCCTTCGGCGCGCGGCTAACGTTGAAGCGGCCAATCGAAACGGGGCGCTTGTTGTTTCTGACTTTGCCGATGCCGCGACCGCTGCGCTGTTTCGATCACGTTGAAGATCAATATCGCGTCTGGTCGTTGGTGCGAAATGTGAAGCTCGTTGATCCGGCTTCTCATAAGGGGGCACTGGTGGAAATTGGCGTAGCCTTTGTCGGTAAACGTCCGCCGCAAAGTTTCGAGGCGGATCCGTCGCGCCGTTACGAGATCGCGCGATCGGTCAACGAGCTCGGTCTGGCGGCGGTAACTGAAGAAGCGAGCGATTCGATCCCTGAAATTTCGGCTACGGACAAGCGAAAAGAAACTCGCCATAGTATTCCCGTCGAAGTATTGGTTGAAGTCTTTGCAGCGGATGGAAGTCTCGCTCAGAGTGAGAGTACAGTTACCGAGAATATCAGCCGCCAGGGCGCGGCCATTTTTACGACACTCGAGCTTTCACCGGGCCAGTTCGTGAGATTAACCAGTCAGCAATATCAGCCGGCATTTCTTGCTGTGGTCAGAAACCGTCGCGTCGCCCCGGATGGTATCGTGCGCCTGCATCTGGAGTTCGTTGGCTGTGAGTGGGACTTGTGAGACGCGGCGCCACAGAATTCGCCGGGCGCTCTTGAGCTATTTTTCTTCGCCTGGACAAAAACGATCCACGAAATCACACGAACCGCACTAACAAACTAGTCTGCTTGGTGTGACTAAGTCGTATCAGGAATCGTGATGCCCACAAAGCCGAAACAAAGCTTTCATTTTCCCCGGTCTACATTGCTGATTGAAATCGATCGGCGCTGTGCGTTTGCTGACTGCGGGGCCAGGAATCAAATTAGTTTGACGAAACAAGAAGCAATTGAGTACCGTGGGTTTGAATGCTTCCAATGTAAGCGGCGGAATGAAGATCGCGTGAGCCAGGCAGAGTTACCTGATTCATGGGCGCCGGCAAACTGATCCGGTTTCGCTCTAATACTCATATCGTGGCCTTACCAGATTGCGGCTTTGAGTCTGACGACCAGCATTGAACAACCAGAGCGGCGCAATCCTGCGCGTCCTTATCCGAGAATGCTCCCGCAATGGGCGCTGGATATCGTGCGCCCGACGGCAGCGTTGGTGAGCCGGCTGTTGTGGCGAATTCACTGGCGCCATCTGGAGAACATTCCCAACGCGGGCGGAGTAATCATAACCGGCAACCATCAGACGTATTTTGATCCTTTCTGGATTGGCAGTCGCATCAAACGCCCGGTACGGTTTCTGGCCTGGGATGCCGCGTTCAGTTGGCCGCTAGTGGGACGGATGATGGCTTTGTTTGGCTCCTGGCCCTTGAACCTGGAAGGACACGATCCGGCTCCCATTCGACTTTCGTTACAGTGGGTTCGTGAAGGCGGAGCGGTGGTGCTTTTTCCCGAAGGAGGGCGCGGAAATTCCGACGGTTCAATGAAGAGATTCAAGCCGGGCGCGGTGCGAATGGCTTTGGAAGCAGGCGTTCCGATCCTCCCAGTCACCATTCGTGGCGGGCAAACGGTCTGGCCGAACTCCTTCCGCTTTCCCCGTCTGGGACATTCGGTTGAGGTTATCTATCACCCGCTTTTTGTAATTGAGCAGCGCGAGAACGAAGACGTCCGCGAATGTGCGCGCCGGGAAACAGAAAGACTGGCTGAGATAATCAGATCGGCGCTCTGATCTCGGATTTGAAATTTGAAATGTTTTTTTCGCGCTGCGGGCTCAAGGCGGACAGGATGTCCGCGCTCCACTTTGATTCAAACCGCCAGCACGCGCATCATCTGCTCATGCAGCAACCCGTTGCTTGCCATTACCGGTGGCGTGTAAATGCTCAAAGCTTCACCATCGTATTTTGAAACGCGCCCGCCGGCTTCTTCAATCAATAAGGCACCCGCGGCAACGTCCCAGGGCTTCAGACCTTCTTCCCAGAAACCGTCAAACCTGCCACAGGCGACATAAGCGAGATCAAGCGCGGCGGCTCCGTCGCGACGAACGCCCTGTGCGTTCATGATGAAGTTGGCAAAGTGACGCGCGAACTCGCTGCGCTCGCGCACGTCGTAGGGGAAACCTGTGCAAAGTAAGGCGCCGGCCAGATTGTCGACCGGCGACACGTGTATTCGGCGGCCGTTGAGCGAGGCGCCTTCACCTCGTTCCGCGCTGAACAGCTCATCGCGCAACGGATCATAGATGACACCAATTTCCATGCGCCCTTTGTGTTCGAGTCCGATGGACACACAAAAACATGGATAGCCGTGGGCGTAGTTCGTCGTGCCATCCAGTGGATCGATGATCCAACGCCACTCGTCCTGCCCCGCGCCATCCGCGGGTCCGCTGGCGCCTGATTCTTCGGCCAGGATTGCATGACGCGGATGATAGGTCTTAATGCGTTCGATGATCAGTCGCTCTGAAGCGAGATCGGACTCGGTTACCAGATCGAGTTCGCCCTTATTGGAAATCTGGAGCGTGCGGCCAAATCGCTCGGCCAGTAGTCGCCCCGCATCGCGGGCGGTTTGAATAGCAAAGTTAAGCACACCAATCCCTTTCACTTCAGCAGAGAAGAGCAGAGCCAGTTTTGTTTTCAGGATATATCAGATCGCGGCGGGCGGCGAACAAAGGAATCGAGGCTGGTGTTCCAATTTAGGTTCGTGTTCTTTCCTTGACCAAAAGCGATCCACGAAACCACACGAGGCAAACGAAAACCCTGGCCTTCGTAGATCGCCTTATCTGAAAGGAGACCTCTCAAATAGGACACCACTATTCCAAGCAATCACCCAATTGGAGATCACTGGATAGCTTTACTAGTTTAACTGTGAACGTCTCTACTCGATGACGATGTCAAAACCGAGCGGCTTAAGACTGGAGACAAAACAACTGGACCGGGTTCCGGCTTTTGGACCTTCCACTCGCCGTACGATCGCGCGCGCGGACGAGTCTAATTCGGCGCCGACCTTTTCCACTAACACCCGATGGCCGTCCGGTGTCATGCAGAATTGGCCGACAATGCTTGCTGGTGATTCATTCTCCACAATATTCATAGTCCTCACTATACGCTTAACCGAGGGATTAAGACAGTTGGGGTGAAAATAGGTAGTCGGTGCAGGATTAGACTTCAACTTTAGTTTGCGTTGTGCTGAGTAGCAAAATCCGTAGCCTAAATACTGAACTCTGAACTGCCGCTCTGATAATTCTGGACGCTGGATACAAATTCAGTCTAGAGTGCGAACTTTAGACGGCGCTTAACTTGCAGCAATCGACAATGTGGCATCTGAGGGGAGAGACCCGTCGGACTGCGTTCCCTGCCACCAAATTGCCTGTGACACACATCGCCCAAGATAATCAAAAGAGGAGATAAAAGTATGCGCGGAATGGCTTCACTCAAGTTGGCGTCGGCGAACACGAGCCGGACTATCCTGCTGCTTCTGCTTTGCGTCTTTGCCTCGCAGGCGCAACCCGGCTCCGGCGCGTCTCGCCCAGCGTCGACTGAACAAAGGACCGCGCGCCACTTCGACTCGATTCGCAAGTCGCCGCCGCTGGAGATGGCCTTCCTGCTCAAGATGCCGAAAGGTGGCGACCTTCACAATCATCTCTCCGGCGCGATCTATGCGGAGTCTTACATCCAGTGGGCCTCAGACAATGGCTTGTGCATCAACACCGGCACGCTGGCGTTATCAGTCCCGACGCCGCCAGCAAAATGCGATCCCGCTTCACAACAGCCGCCGGCGAGTACCGCACTCAAGAATTCCGCTCTCTACGGCCAGCTGATCGACGCCTGGTCAATGCGCAACTGGCAACTCTCGGGACAGAGCGGTCACGATCATTTCTTCGACACCTTCGTCAAGTTTGGTCCGGCGACCTGGAACCAGAATGGAAAGATGCTCGCCGAAGCGGTCGCCCGAGCGGCCCGTGGGCACCTCCTTTACGTGGAGTTGATGCTGACTCCGGACGGCACCACGAGGGGTGTGATGTCCAGTCAAATCGGAGACAAAGTCGTCTGGGATGGAAACTTCCAAAACATGTTGGAAAAGTTGAAAAGCAATGGCATCGCCAACGCAGCCGCGACGGGAATCGCTAACCTAAAAGCTGCCGAGGCCGAAAAAAATCGGTTGCTGAAATGCGGCACAGCCCAGGCGGACGAGGGCTGCTCGGTAACCATTCGCTACATTGCGCAAGTGTCGCGCGGCGCCCCGCTCAGCCAGGTCTTTGCGCAGATGGTGACCGGCTTCGCGCTGGCCAATGACCCGAACTCAAAAGTTGTCGCGTTGAATCTGGTGCAACCCGAGGACAGCCTTGCATCGATGCAAAACTTTTCGCTCCAGATGCAGATGTTGAGTTTTCTGCGTCCACTCTATCCGCGGGCGCATGTCAGCCTGCACGCGGGCGAACTGGCGCCGGGCATGGTCCCGCCTGACGGTTTGACCTTTCACATACGCGATTCGGTGACTGTCGCGCGCGCCGAGCGGATCGGCCACGGCGTTGACATCATGCACGAGAGCGATCCGTCCGAGTTGCTTAAGGAAATGGCCCGGCGCGATGTGATGGTCGAAATCTGCCTTTCGAGCAACGATTTAATTCTGGGAGTGAGCGGACCACAACATCCACTCGCGACTTACCTGAAATATGGCGTGGCGGTCGCGCTGGCCACTGATGACGAGGGAGTTTCACGTTCGGAAATTTCGCGAGAGTTCTTGAAAGCCGCCGATGACCAGGGACTCGGGTACCTGCAACTAAAAACGATGGCGCGCAACAGTCTTCAATATGCATTCATCGCGGGCGGAAGTCTTTGGAGCGACGGACACCGATTCGTTCCCGTCAACGTGTGTGCTTCCGACATCGCGGTCATGAAGCTGATGTCGAACGGTTGCCGGCAATATCTGGACAGCAGCGAGAAGGCGCATTTGCAATGGCAGCTTGAGGAAGAGTTCAGAGCGTTTGAGAAACAATGGTGAGCGAATGTCCGACAAACTTCAGGAAGTTCGGATCAAGTACTTTTCGGCGCGTAGCGCCGGTATGATTTTAGCCCGGCCTTTAAGAGGGTGTGTCAGAAGCCCGACCGTGAGGAAGGGCGAGACTCGCAATGATTCTTGATTGAAGAAAACTGGCGGCGAACTGCTGTATTGCCGCCGCTGGAGGACCTTGGCGAGCGTTGCCCTTGCTCACGCGCGGGCTTCTGACACACTCTCTTCAAGGCCGGGGAAAGGTCCATGAAGTATCAGCGTCGCGTAGCCACGCCTGAAATTAACGGGAACTCAATCGTCGCTACGCGACGAGACTTGCTAACCACGTGAGCCCGGCGTTGAAACGCCGGGCTAAACTCATACCGACGGTATGCGTCGAAGGCACTAAATCAGATCTTCCTTCAGTTTGTAGTTGAGATTCGCAAACAGACTTCCATCGAAAGCACCCAAGCTTAAGCATGTCGGACATTGGATTCCGCGCGGCTGCTAGACCTGCTTCAGAAGCTGGGCCGATGCAAACCCTTTAAAGTGCTTGCCGTCGAAATCCGTCTCAACCTCGAGGAACCCGTTAACCACCTGGTTGGTCGTCGCGCTGACGACATGGCCGTTGGGAAGTCGAGTTAATACGTTGGCGTTGGTTGGATCAATCACGGCTTCGTTCCGCAATCGCAAGGGATCCGTGCTGGTGACCTTAAGACGTAGCCCGGCTGGATCGGGGGTCGGAGCAGGTCCGGCATCGTCTACCGGAACGGTCTTAGAAGTCTGTATGAATTGAAACGTTTGCTCCCCGTAAAACAGTCCCACGGGGATCCCATTCTTATCCTTGGGTCGGAATCCCTGTTTCAAACCCTTCGCCGGGTTAAAGCCACCGGTGTTGTAGGCGATCGCCACAAAAGTCATTTCCATATCGGAGAGCGCAGGCTTCGTATGCAAACCGATTTTTTTGGCCGCACTCTTAAGTTCACTCAGTGCCTTTCCCAGCGAGGCATCAAAACTTGTATAGCGCCGCTGGAGAAAATAGTCCGGGTCTTCATTCTTAAAAAACTGGATATCGTACTGGAAGATTCCAAAGCCGTGGCAGAACTTGTCCGGGTTTTGCGCGACCTTTTGATAGTCGGTGATGAACTGGGCCATGTCTACGAGCGCTGCGCGCGCGATATCGAACATTTTCTGCCCGTTCGGCGCCGCCACCAGTTCGGCCTTGCTCCGGGGAAACGCGCTGCGTCCATCAATCGTGTCTCCTACGCACAGGTCCAGGATCCGGTCGACGCTCAGATCCTTTTTACGGAGTTTTGGCCAGACCTCGCCGGTCTCCTGGCAGGCTAAGGCGGTCATGAAATCCAGGCTGAAAGGAGTATTTACCACAGCCGCATTGATCTTTTCGTGAAACTGCTGCTTAAACCAGCGCATGTCATCTTTATCTGGCATATCGTCCTCCTATGTGAAGCGGGTTGATGGGCGCCCCCGTCGGTGTTGAGGCGCGCTTGCTGAGAACGGTTCTTAGGTCACCGTGCTGCCATGCAACGAAACCTCTCGACTCCCGCCCCGATAACCACTATGCCTCGTTTTGACGATTCATTACACGTCGTTTAGCCAAACGGTTTATCGATCGACGGGCTTTGATTCGTGAAAAACCTGGGACCATTCTCAGTGATGTATAAACAGTCTTCCAAACGAATTCCAAACTCGCCATAAATCACAATCGTCGGTTCGTCGCTAAAGCACATTCCGGGTTGAATTGGCGTTTTGTTGCCGCGTACAAAGTTAGTCCATTCGTGTCCATCTAATCCGATGCCGTGACCGGTGCGATGCGGGAGGCCCGGCACTTTATAATCGGGACCAAAGCCTGCGTCAGTGATCACTTTGCGCGCGGCGGCATCCACCGCCTCGCAAGGCGCGCCGACTTTCGCCGCGGCAAAGCCGGTGTCCTGTGACTTGCGTTCGAGATTCCAAATTTCGCGCTGTCTTTGGGTTGGCTTGCCAAAGACAAACGTGCGCGTGATGTCTGATTCATATCCTTCGACGGTGCAACCGCCGTCCATCAATACGATGTCGCCTTCGTGCAAAACCTGTGGCGTGCTGCTGCCGTGCGGGAATGCCGTGTACTTGCCAAAGCTGCAAAAGATTCCGCCTTGCACACCCAGGTTGCGCAACGCAGTGGCGCAGTTATTGGCAAACTCAGCCTGGGGCATGCCATCGCGCATGGTGGCCCAGGTCGCGCGATACGCAATCAGGAGTAGATCGTTCGACTTCTGCAGCAGGGCGATCTCAGCCGGCGATTTGAACATCCGGCACCCGGCGGTAACTGGAGTCGCACTGACGAACTCGAGCTTCGGTGCTTCCTGGCGGATGCCGTCGAAAAGAAAGAAGCGTACTCGCTCTTCCATGCCGATACGTCCCGAGCGAATGCCGCGATCGCGAATGATCTGCGCCACGCGACGGTAAGGGCTTTCATCTTCTTCCCAGGTGCGCACGTCTTTACCGAACTTGATCAGCTCGAGCGCGCGTTCTTCTTCAAACTTGGGACAGACCCAGGCAAGTTCACCTCTCTGGGGAATCACCAGTCCGAACATTCGCTCGCTATTGCTCCAGCGCATTCCGGTAAAGTAGAACATGCTCGAGCCCGGCTCGAGATAGATCGCATCTATCTTTTGCTCAGCCATCAGGCGCTGAGCTTTGGCGATGCGAGCTCTGCGTTCGTCGTCGGCGATCGGCACGACCCCGGAAGTCATCTTCTTCAGGCGTTGAATGAGTTCGGGTGTATCTTGTCGTTGCTGGGGGGCGTCGGTGCCGGCAAATGAAACTTTGCCGCCAAGAAGGGTGGCCCCGGCAAGACCGGCCGAAAGGCGCAGGAAATCTCGTCTGTCTGTGCACATGGGCCGAGATTGTAATCGAAGGTGGTGAAGTACGCCAGAATTTGGCGGTCCACTGCACGACGATCCACGAATTCACGCTAAACGAAACGAAACAATGCGCCGACAAGTTTGGTTGGTGATTCGTGCGGTTTCGTGGATCGTCTTCACCGTTAACCTAAAGAACGCACATCGGGAACCCCAAACAGCCAATCTCAAGTTACAATGTTTCTCGTTTGCCGAAATCGGTCTTACTTATATCCGTTTGGGATGAAGGGCTCGCCGTTGCGCAATCTACTCGGACTCATTCTAATTTGTTTTGTGGGTTTGCTGTGCTGTGCTGGCGCGAATGGCCAACAACCTCTCCGTTGGGGCGCTGATCCTAGCGGCGGTGCGCCCTATGTCTTCAACGACCCCAACCATCCGGATCAATACATTGGCTATGAAAAAGAGATGGTCGACGTTCTGGCCGCCGCCATGGGCCGCAAGCCCGAATTCGTACCTTCGGATTGGGAGACACTGGTCTCAACTCTGCAGCGGGGCTCGTTCGATGTGATCGTCAACGGCCTGGAACCGACCGGCGACCGGGCCAAACAAATTCAGTTCAGCAAGCCTTACTACATCTTCCAACTTGCGTTGACGGTCAGGGCTAACGAGCAGCAAATCCACTCACTCGCGGATTGCCGGAACCGGGTTGTAGGCACGCTCGGCAACACGGCCGCGTCCAGATTGCTGCAAAAGGAAGGCGTTCCATTTAAAGGTTATGCCGATCCGGTGGCCGCCTACCGTGACCTGGAACTGAAACGAATCGACGCGGTATTGATGGACGTTCCCGCCGAAGTTTATTACGTCAGTAAAAGCACGACTCTTAAGCGCGCCACGGAACCTTTCTTTCGCGGCACCTACAACATCGGGCTGCGTAAAGGCGACGATGCGCTGAAAACTGAAATCGATGCGGCCATTGATAAGATCATTCGTGACGGCTCGCTGGAGCAAATTCTGCGAAAGTGGGGCCTATGGAATGATGCGCAACTGGAACTGCAAACTCCGGTCAAACCTGGACAAGCAAGCAACAGCGTTCCCTTTGAAATGACGTCGACGTCTTTCAACTGGCGGGAAGCGCTCTGGCGACTGGCGCGCGCGGCCCTGGTTACAGTGCTAATCGCGTTCGGCTCAATGTGCATCGCCCTGCTCCTGGGAATGCCGCTGGCTATGGGCCAATCGAAAGGTCCGTCCTGGCTGCGCTGGTTGTGCACTGTCTACATCGAGTTTTTCCGCGGCACGCCCGTATTGGTCCAGTTGCTCTTTCTATACTTCGGTCTGCCGACTATCGGGTTGGCGATGCCGGGTTGGTTAACTGCGCTGGTTGGGTTGGGGTTGAACTATGCCGCCTACGAGTCCCAGGTTTATCGCGCGGCGCTCGAAGCGATTCCGCGCGGGCAGTGGGAAGCGTCGTACCTGCTTGGCATGAATCCGCTGCTGGCGTTTCGGCGCATCATCCTGCCGCAGGCGTTTCGCATCGCGCTGCCGGCGATGACCAATGACTTTGTTTCGCTTTTCAAAGACACTTCGGTCGCCTATGCTATTTCGGTTTGGGAATTGGCGACCGCGTATCGCGAACTGGCAAATGCCTCGGGCCAGTTCCTGCTTTTGGGAGCGGCCGTTTCGATCTTTTATCTGGCGATGAGCTTACCGATGGCGCATCTGGCGCGGCGGCTTGAACGCCGGCTGCAAAACAGGCAGGTTGACGAAGCCTCTAACGTTGAAGCAGAAGCTTAGCTGTTGCCGATCGTTTAGAAGCGGGCTACTGCCCGCTTAGTCGGGCGGTAGCCCGACTCTAAACCACGGCAGAGTCCAACGAGAATGATTCGAGTCACAGACTTAATTAAACAAACAAACGGCACACGCATCTTGCGTGGCGTCTCGTTTGAAGTCGGCCCGCAAACCGTGCTGGGAGTTATCGGTGCGTCGGGTAGCGGCAAGACGACCCTCTTGCGATGTCTAAACGGACTCGAGCGGATCGACGGTGGCAAGATCGAATGTGAGAACGTGCATCTTGATGCGAATCTTTCTGAACACGAATATTCTCGCCGGGTCAAAGAGTTGCGGCGCAAGGTCGGCACCGTCTTTCAACATTTGTACTTGTTCCCGCACCTGACAGTGCTCGGCAACATCATCGAGGCGCCCACACATGTCCTGCGCGTGCCGCGAAAGAAGGCGGAGAGTGAAGCATACGAGTTATTGGAATCCGTCGGCTTAAGAGACAAGGCGCGGCGTTACCCCGAATCTCTCTCAGGAGGAGAACAGCAACGCGTGGCGATTGCGCGCGCGCTGGCGATGCATCCGGCACTGCTGATGTTCGACGAACCGACCAGTGCGCTCGATCCAAAGCGTAGCGCGGGGCTGCGTTCACTGCTGCGCGGCTTTGTTACGCGCGGTCACACGATGGTCATAGTTTCCCATTCGATTGGCTTCCTGGAAGGACTGGCTGATCAACTGCTCTACATGGAAGGTGGCGAAGTAGTGGAATTCGGCGAGACAGAAAGGATCCTGAATTCTCCGCAAGATCCCAGGACCAAAGATTTCGTTCAGCAGGCGTAGTGATCTGAGTCTTCAAAATCTATCGCGCCAGGTTGCGTCGACTCCCTCTCCCTTTTTGGGAGAGGGTTGGGGTGAGGGTCTGAGCAAAGACCCTCCCTTGAACTCAGGTTGTCCTGGGTAAACACGACGGGTGATTCAGAAGTCACTATCCCTAAGCTTCGCACCCTCACACCTGGCCCCTCTCCCAAAAGGGAGAGGGGAAAACCAGAACAGTTCGAAGAGTATTCCTACCTTCGCGCGTCATTGATCAGCACCACATCACTGGTCACGCTGCCGACCGCATAAGCCAGCCATTTACCGTCACGGGACCATTCGAAACAAGGGATCGGATCAACCTTCCAATTCGTTAGTTGCTTGGGCGGACTGCCATCGAGCGGCTGGGTCCAAATGTTTCCTACGCCCGACTGCTTGTCCGCGTAGAGAAGCGCCTGACTATCGGGAGCCCAACGAAGCCGTCCGTAATGTGCAGGCAAGTCGCGAATCAACCTGGGCTCGCCTCCAGCAAAAGGCATGATCGCCATTTTGTTAGGACCGGCCGGCTCGGTGCGGTAGATTAATGCTATCAGCGTTCCATCGGGAGAGAGGTTGGGCTCTGCCGAGATCTTTTCCGTCAGGCGCACTGGCTCACCGCCATCAATCGAGATCCGGGAAATGCGCGAGCCGCTCGGGGCAATGTACGTCTTAAAGACTATCCATTTGCTGTCCGGGGTAAAGCTGGGCTCGATATCTTCCAGGCCATGAGTCAGCTCGAACGGATGTTTGCCATCGATGTCGATGCGCCATAGATGTTGGCGTCCAGTGCGGTTGGAAACGAAAACGACATAGCGGCCGTCAGGACTGATCGCGGGTTGTTCATTGAAACCGGCATGCGACGTGAGTTGTCTGGGCGGGCTGCGTTCGAGATCGGTGATCCACAAATTCTGCTCGCCGCCGGCTTCCAGTGTATACACAAGCTTATGATCGGGCGTCCACGAGAGGCCATACGATCCGTCATAGTTCGTGAAGGTAAGTTGCGTACCGTGGTTGATGTCACCCGCCGGCGCAATCCAGATCGTCGCCTTCCTTTCCGTTTGGACTGCCAGCGAAGTCCGGCCATCCGCCGTCACACTTAGATCGTGATAGTCACTCAAGTCGTTAGTGACTTTTCGGCTTGGACCTTGAGGATAAGGCACGAACCAGATCTGTTGAGCAGGATTCGCTGACTGATCCGCCGCAGTTGCCAGCAAGCCGCTACCGTCCGCCAGCCACTCGAATCGTCCCAGCGTGATCCAACGATCGGAAGTCAGCGCCCGCCCCGCGCCATCGGCTGCCTGGAAGCCCCAGATAGTCTGATATTCACCTTCCGATCCGGTGATGTCGACAGGGCAGGCAACGATCTTCCCGTCGGGCGACCATGCCGGCGGAATCATCCAGTTCGGACCAATCCTGAGCGCATCCGCCTGACCGGTCGAAGCTAATTTCCGCTCGCCGGTTCCGTCTACGTTGGCAATGATAATGCTGCGAATTCCCGGGCTGCCTCGGATGAAGGCCACGGTCTTGTCATCCGGCGAAAGCGTGACCGCTGAATCCACATCCTCAGTGATTTTTGTCGATGCGCCGCCCAGACTGGATACTTGAAAGAGTATTCCGACGTGGTTCATTTCCTGGTTGACGTAATAGACGTAATTACCGTCATGTGAAAAGGTCAGACCATAAAAGAAAGCGACC
>JAWWPL010000116.1:0-8781 GCA_033850605.1 Blastocatellia bacterium
AGTTGACGAAACGAAGGATGACTCGTCACTCTTGATATCGACGCCAAGCCTTTAGAGATCAAAATTGAAAGACAGACCTACATCCCCCGGAAGAAACAACGACCGGCCAACAGGCAGCGTCGCAAATAGAGCCGGCGCCGTGGCCTTCATAATAATCCTTCTCTTATTAACCTGGCACAGCGCACGCTCTGGGCTAGCGAGTTTACTAACCACTTCTGCATCGAGCAGCAATGAAGTCGCTTTAGCAAACGCAGCTGTGCGCTTACATGAGGGCGATCCCGACGCGCATTATGTACGCGCCACAATTCTTTTCGCCAGCGATCTTAAAGCCGCAATAGGGGAGTACGAGCAAGCGGCTTTTGCACGTCCTGAAGATTACGTTTTATGGTTAAGTCTCGCCCGAGCGCGCGAGCTCGACGGCGACACGGCCGGTGCGGTGGCCGCCGCCAGGCAAGCCGTGCCATTGGCGCCAGACTATGCGCAACCCCATTACCAACTGGGTAACATACTTTTGCGCGCCGGCCAGCGAGAGGAGGCATTCAGAGAACTCCGTCTCGCCGGCGGCAGTAATCCTACTTTAATGCCTGGAATAATTGACTTGGCTTGGCGCGTTTCCGGGGGCAGCGTTGAATTTGTTACTAAGGCGATTGCGCCGGAATCGTCGGCAGCTTACCAGGCTCTGGGACAATATTTCCGAGAGCGCAAAGCGGTGGGCGCCGCGATCGCTATGTTCGCCGCGGCGGGAAGCGCTTCTGCGGACGACCGTCTCTCTTATCTCAGGGAACTGGTTGCGACGAAACGCTTCAACGACGCGGCTAATCTCTGGACGGTTGGTGGTCGAACGCGCATCGCTCCAGGAGTAATGCTCGATCCAGGATTTGAGCAAGAGAGTGATCTGGATGAGCCGGGATTTGGTTGGCGCCTTGGGGAAAAACGCGAAGGATTTCGTCTCTCGCTGGACACAAGCAATCCTCGAGAAGGCCGCTCGAGTCTGAAGGTCGACTTTACCGGGAACCCAGATCCTTCGTCGCAGATAATATCCCAGCTGGTCCTGATCGAGCCGGGAACCCACTACCAACTTCGCTTTGCGGTTCGAGCGGAGGATGTTGTTAGCGGGGGCGCACCTTGGCTGGTTGTCATGGACGCCGATGTCGACAAACCGCTGAGACGCTCCGAGCCGTTCCCCAAGACGACCGACGGTTGGCGCGAATATACAATTGATTTCGACTCGGGACCTACCGCGACCGCTGTCTATGTCGCGCTTGAGCGCCAGTCCTGCGACAAGTCTCCCTGTCCCATCTTTGGCCGCCTATGGTTGGATAACTTCTCTTTGCAGAAGGTGTGAACCGAGTCTTGAGAGAGGCCGAGAAACCAAAATTGGCTCGAGTATTCTACGGCCAAAAGAGTTAGGGCTCCCACACGTAATTAATGGAAAGTCATGTTAATGGAAAGTCCTTGTTGACTTCACACGCGCCGTGATATAAGCCGCCTCAGATCAGTAGAGGAGGTCCAACCTACAATGGCCGGATTTTACCGCTTAGTCACTTTTGCTTTTTGGATTCTGGGGTTGCTAACTACCGTGGTGCTTTTGGTGGGGAGGATGGTGCGTCCGCTTCGTGGAAGGCTGGAGGACATCTTTGAGTTCCGCAGTCTATTGTGGCTTGCCTGCGTATTCTTCCTGGGGGCGATCGCCACGTTGGCCGTCTCCCGGGTCTCTAGAGACTGATCACTCAAGGTTGGCGAGTTCGCGACACGCCCAAAATGCGATAGTGTCCGTCGTAGATTACGACTGCTCCAGGATTTTGAGGCAAACGCGGCCTGTTAATCCCGCGGTTTCGGAACGATTATCGGCGTGTCGTCGTCGACCGGTTCCTCGCCTTGATCGATTAACCGTCTGGCTGGTGGTGATGGTCCGACGCGTACCTTTAACTCCTGATAGGCTAGCCTTACCTGAGCGATGTCGCATGATGTCGGCGCCGAAACATTGTTAGGTACGTTCAATTGCTTAAATTGATTCATTAGCGTGCTCTTCGGCTTGCAGGTAAAGCAATCGAGCAATCCCAGATTATGGCCCAGCTCATGGGCCATTGCGTCCCGTAAGGCCTGGCGATTGGTGAGTACCGGATCAACGATGATCGAGGCGTAGTTGATGATTTGATCGTGGTGAAGGCTGTAAGCCTTGATCTCGGTTGCGTGACGCTTAGCCTTGTCAAACACCGATCCTCGCATAACCGTAAGGCAGCTCTCGCAAGAAAGCTCGAGAGGCGTGCTTCCCTGGTAGTCAAACTTCACTCTCGAGCCGGTCAGTTCCGACACCCCATTCCAGGTTTCCAGTGAGGCAAGTAGATAAGGAATTTCTTCCGGCTTAAAATCCGCCGACCGAACATAGACCTTGACGTGAGTATTAGCTGCCCAGGTCCAGAAGCCAATCGCCGGCGCTTGATGACCAACCCGGCATGGCTGCGGCGCTTCGGGAGTCTGACTGTGCCCTTCTCTGACGCCGATGCCACCAATCAGCGATAGCAGCATGATAGATGTTGTTAGCTGTATTTTCATTGGTTCACCGGCGGCTTCCCTGGAAAGTACTGCTCATCAGGAACAGGGGACGATGAAGGGCCGGGCGTCGCAAGTCAAAAAGCGAGAAGTTTGCTTTGCCTGCGCTAAATGGGCTTGGCGCTACTGCGCTGTGATAGGCGGGAGAAGGTGTTCGGGTTTCGGCAGCCGGTTTGATCGCAGCCGCTCCGCCCACCAGTGGACGGGGTACATCAAGCACCGAGAAATCTCTTTTTTCAAGACCAATTGAGGGAAGGGCTAAGCTGCTATCAGTGGGGACGGGGTCGTGCGCTCGGAGGCCAGTGGCGCTGACTGATGCTATCTGGCGCTCTTCTACATAGACGCTTTTCGTTGTTGCTACGTCGCAACTGGACGGTCCAAGCAAGCCATTATTCTTATTGAGACCCGGAAAGCCGTTCATTAGTGATTGCTTCTTCTTACAACTCGGACAGTCCCAGAGGCCGAGACCGTGACCCAGTTCATGTGCAGCGAAGCCCTGTAATGCGTTGGGGTCGGTAATGCCAACATCA
This sequence comes from Blastocatellia bacterium, assembly GCA_033850605.1. Classification (GTDB taxonomy): domain Bacteria; phylum Acidobacteriota; class Blastocatellia; order Pyrinomonadales; family Pyrinomonadaceae; genus UBA11740. The sequence continues at coordinate 3,084 of JAWWPL010000116.1, forward strand.
AGATCTATCCATGCCGTAACTAACAGGCGGCCTTCGTCCATCTTCATGGGATTGAAGAAGGCGTAGTGGTGCCGGTCATTCTTGAAGACTTCGCGTCGCATGACGGTCAGGCAACTTCGGCAGGTCATACGGCTATCGGTTTCACCTGCGTACGCGAACCTTACGCCTGATCCGATCTCCTTGTCGGCGTCTTTCCATGTTTTCATGGCCTCGAGTAATGCAGAGCTTTGTTCCGGGGTGAACATGCCGCGGACGAAGTAGACCTTCACTTCTGTGTCGGCTGGCCAGTGATACTCCCCTACGGGCGGCGCGTTGCGGTTGGTTGTGCAAACTTCAGGTTTAGCGAGCGGCCGAATGATCGGCACGGGAGACTCACTATGCATAGCGCTGATCTTCGCGGACGGCTTTGCCTTATTTACTGAGGATTTGTTTGTCGTTGGCGCAGGGTCCGTCGCCGGAGGTTGGACCTCATCGTCCACTTCTTTGACGCTGACCTTGCTTGCGAAAACCTTATAGTCGTAGTAACGCACCTTGATCCGGTAGTGAACGTCGCGCTCGCTGAAATGCAAGACATCGTCCGCCTCGGTCCGAGTGGGGAAGGTGAGGGCGTCCTTAATCGGCTCGCGCCAGGTAACGAACATCGGAAAGCGCTGTTTTCCCTGCGGCTCTACAATGCCTTTGAGTTTTACGATCTGAAAGGTGGCGGGATCGATCCAGACTCGACCAACAAAAAAGCGCACCTTCATATGGTTCGGATCAGGTTGGACCAGCGGGGTAACGTCAATCGCGAAGAGCTGGCGACCGTCGACTGTCTCCGCTCCAGCATAGGTTAACTGGTATTTCGTCGCCTCGACTATGTCTATACCGAGTAGTTGGCTGCCTTCCAGATCCTGAATGTCTTCTTTCGTAATCCGCATTTCCCGGATCGTTGAAGACGGGTGGAAAAATACACGTTCGATGCGCCGGCCTCGGTCGTCAAAGATGAACTGCGAATTACGAATGTATTCGCCGGTAACTTCGCCATTCGGGCCGATCGTCTGCAGGATCACGTCTCGTTTGAAGGTGTGTTGGTTAAGGGCTTCGCGAACTCTGGTCTCAGCGGCCACGAAAGCTGTGAGGATTTTGGATGACTCACCCGCGAGGGGTGACCCGGACATCGGAGGGGGTTCCAAACGCAAGAGGGCCCCGGCGCCTTTATGAGAGGCTACCGAAGGATCTTGTGAAAAAGCTGGCGTGATAGAGGCGGCGAAAATTAACAGGACACGCAACGCCCAAGTTTTTTTGCTGAGAAAATGATCCATTTGTAATTGCTCCCGGAGAGAAGCCTTCTCCCGAAAGAAAGGCGGCCGCAGGGGTGCGGGCGGCTCTCGTTTGAGAAGCGCTCTTAGGTTGATAACGTGAGACCTAACTACTCTCGGGGCGTATCTGACAGGGATGAGGAGTAGCGAAATACCTTCTAGTCTTAATGACGGGCCTTGAGGAGCCCAACCACACTGACAACACTAACATAGCATTGTTGTACGAGTCAACGATGTGTTTGGCGTAGCTTAACACTCGGAGCAGGGGGCACATCGGTACCTTCTTTGGGAAACGCGCTGGAATTGAGCGTTTATTTCAAGAGCCGGTTGAAGGCAAAATTACGGGCGGCAGACCGATTTCGTGGGAAGAAATATCGTTGACAGTAAGACTTCCAATGAACTAGAGTGATGAGCCCTTAATCTGGTTTCTTATTCAGTAACGTGCGAGATATTCGCGTTGGCCCCACGTTCCTGAAGTTGAGAACACCGCGCTCAGTCTGGGGGCGGTAGCCAGTGAATGTCAGATTTTTTCGCCACCGCGGGAAGTGAGTGTCTCGTGAAGATTTAATCTGAGGTTGGCCAGAGCGATCGAGGTGTTCGGGATCCCCTGAGTTGTAATCTGCAGCGCCTTTCGTCTGCGAAAAAGCATATCAGTCACCTCTTCGAGCCTTGTGGGAGATTCCTCTTACATAACCTACGCGTTTGGTCCAATAATTTCATCATGCAATAGCAATTTGGCGCTCCGGTAAGCCGGACCCGCAACCAATCGCTTCAGTGATCTTCGTGGAAGAGAGCTGGAGTTGGGATTGTTATCCCCTGGTTTTTACCAGAAGCGACGACATAGAACCGGATTTCAGTGAATAAAGGGTCAATTGAGATGGGAGCAAACAGCTAAGAAGCGGAACGAATAGCAAAACATCGGCGCACGTGATTGCGCGGATCATCCTCGGTTTTTCTGAATGCCGCCTCGCGAGAGAGGTTTCCCCTCGGGGTCCCGCATGAATCGCTCCGATACATGCAAGCGCGGAATAGTGAGCGCGGACATCTAACGAAATGAAAGAAGAAAGAAGGTCAACCATGACACTGGCTTCGAGAACAGTAGGCCAGGTGTGCCTCGTTAGTCTCTTGCTAGTTTTCTCGATGCACGGGTTAAGGGCACAAACGGCTTCAGCGGTCGCAAGCGGCACGACTCGAAGGACCGTCGGCGAAGAGATCGCGGTAAAGAAAACCGAAGCGACGGCGATTGACACTCGCTATCGAATCGGGCCCGGTGACGTACTTGAGGTGCGTGTAGCCAGGGCGCCGGAGCTCTCTCGCGAATCGGTGCGCGTGGATCAGGGTGGGAATATCCGCATGCCTATGTTGGATGTTGATATTCCGGCGGCTTGTCAGACTGAAGGCGAGTTGTCGCAGAACATCGCCAAGCTTTACCGGAAGTACAAAAACGATCCGCACGTCGATGTTTTTGTGAAGGAGTTTCAGTCTCAACCGGTAGCAGTGATTGGCGCGGTACACGGCGCCGCTCAATTCAAGATGCAACGGCAAGTGAAATTGTTGGAAATTATCAGCCTTGCCGGCGGTCCAACCGATAGCGCGGGGCAAACCATTCAGATTGTTCACGCCGGAGGCGGTCCCATCTGCAAGCAACCCGGTGACTCTGAAACTGATGTCAGTGATTCTTCGGCCTTTGTGACTTACAAGTTAATCGACACGCTCCATGGATTACCCGAAGCGAATCCGTTCGTGCAACCGGGCGACATTGTGTCGGTACCTCTGGCGGATCAGGTTTTCGTGTTAGGCAATGTCCTGAAGCCTTCGGCTATTCCGCTCAAAGAGCCACTTACGGTCTCGCACGCGATCGCAATGGCCGGCGGGACGGCTCCCAGCACCAAAAAGGACAAAATCCGGATTCTGCGCCAACTGCCGGGTAGCACTCAGAAGAAGGAGATCTTCATAGATCTGACGGCTATTGAGAAAAACAAGGCGGAGGACGTCGCCTTAGTCGCGAATGATGTTGTCGACGTACCCATCTCGGGAACCAAGAGTATCCTGCGCAGTCTGCTGGGATCGGTGGTCCCGACAATTGGGCAACTACCGGTACGCGTAATTCCGTAATGATGCAAGGACTGAATTTCAGTCAGGAGAATTGAGATGGACGACCCGAATCAAAATGGCAAGGCTCCGTCGGAAATTGCGAAAGCGCTGGCCGTAATTTCCAACGTATCGCGCGGGTTACCCGCGTCGTATAACGCGGCGGAGGACAATAGATACCCCAACAGCTACGGCCCACCCAATCGTGTCGACGAAGGCGTGCGGCTGCGCGACGTATGGACGGCTATCAGCAAGCGCCGCTGGCTGATTGTCCTGATTGTAGTTGTTATTACCAGCGTGACCGCGGTGATGCTTGCCCGCAAGCCCGATATCTATCTATCTGAGGCTGACGTACAGGTTGATACGGAAGGTCCGGCTTCAGGATTGACTTCCGGTAAAGGCAACAACATCATCGTCGATACCGGGTCAGACCCAACCTATTTTAATACTCAGTTACAGATCATTACGAAACCCGGTCTGCTTCGGCGAGTCGTAAAGACTCTCGATCTCGAACACAACCCTGATTTCCTTCGAGCGGAAGCTAACGACACGACCTGGCGGCGTCTTTTGCGCACTTTTGGCATGGGCTCCGGCTCCGCCCTAGCCCCGGCGGCCGTGCAAAAAGGGGACAAGGGCATGCTGTCGCTTGATAAGCAGGTCGCTTCTGCGAGTGCGCCTGATAATTTGGAAGAAGCAGCCCGGCTTGAACCGTACGTTAGTTCACTTCAGGCAGGGTTAAAGGTCGATCCAGTAAAAGAGGAACGCCTGCAGTATACCGAAACGCGTCTTATCAGTATTAAGTTTACTCACCCAAATCCGGCGGTTGCCGCGAAGGTGGCAAACGCAGTTGCCAACGCGTTCGTCCTTTCAAATCTTGAGCAGAAAACCAAGTTTACCAGTACCACTGGCGACTTTCTGCAACAGAGAATTGCCGAACTGCAATCCCTGATTCGCACCGATGAAGAGCGCTTGATCAATTATGCCAAGGGGCACGAAATCCTTTCGCTCGACGCGGCGCAGAACACCGTTGTGGATCGACTCTCGGGACTCAACAAGCAACTTCTCGAAGCTGAAAACGACCGCAAGATCGCTGAGGCGGCCTATCGTGTTAGCAAAGAGCCGAACGCTCCAAACGTCTTGTCGGCGGGCAGCGGTAAAGAGCTGGACTCACAGCTTGCGACCCTGAAGCAAAAACGCGCGCAATTGCTGGTAGATAATACGGAAGAGTGGCCTGAAGTTAAGGAAGTCGAGAAACAGATCGCGGCAGTGGAGAAAGATATTCAAGAGTCGCGCACGAAAGTCGCCTCTAATCAGGCCCAAACCCTTGAAGCTCGTTATCACGAAGCACTTCAACGTGAGCAATCTCTGCGTACAGCTTTCGAAGAACAACGCGGTGCGACGAGGACTCAGAACGAAGCCGCTATCAACTACAAGATTATTCAGCAGGAGATCGACACGAACAAGAGCTTGCTGGACGGCCTGCTGCAACGCGCTAAAGAGAACGATGTGGTGCTTGCCGGCACGCCCAACAATTTACATGTCACCGATTATGCGACACCGCCCCGCGTTCCCATCGGGCCCAATCGCCTTCAGGGCGTCGTGCTGGCATTTCTCTTTTCGCTGGGTTTCGGCGTCTGTCTGGCGACGATGCTTGAATATCTGAACGACAGTATTCGCTCCAGCGAAGATGTGAACAAGATGCTGCGGCTGCCGACGCTGGCAACCATTCCAGTGTTAAAGAAAGCCAAGACACGCCGGTTGCTTGAGGAGGGAACCACTTCTCTGAAACTGCAAACCCGGAATGGGAACGGGAATGGGAATGGGAATGGAAACGGAAATGGGAACGGACACGGGAACGGACATGGGAACGGACATATAAGGGTCAACCCGGCTTTGCTGCTCGATCTGGACCACCATTCGCCCCTGGCGGAAGCTTATCGCCACCTGCGCACGTCGGTCTTGCTCTCATCCGCGGGACATGCACCCAAGACGCTGGTGGTCACTTCGTGTGTGCCGGCTGAAGGAAAGACGACGACCACGATCAACCTGGCCGTTACCCTGGCTCAAACGGGCGCCCGAGTGCTGGTAATTGATGGCGACATGCGACGGCCGAGCGTGCATGGCGCCTTCGGTGTCGAAAACAAAGGCGGACTAAGCAACATCCTCTCAGCCGACATGAGTGAGGCCGAAATGCTCGCCTTCATCCAGCAGGAAAAAGAAAGCGGCTTATATCTGCTGACCTCCGGCCCGGCGCCGCCTAACCCGGCAGAGTTGCTCGGTTCCGAGCAGATGCGCAAAGTCGTTCTCGA
>JAWWPL010000134.1:0-7290 GCA_033850605.1 Blastocatellia bacterium
AAATGGATTTGTTCGCCTACTTGATCACACCCCATTCCTACTTACCGCCAGTGATATCACTGGCGCTGAACTTCGTCGGTGGAGGCTGGGGCGAGCTGGTAAAAGAGACGTACTGCATGCGCAGGTCCGCCAGCAGACTCTCGATCACCTGCGCTTCCTGCGGATCCAGATTGCCGCGGGTTTTCTCGTCAAGCATACCCAGCACATCGATCCAGTGTTTCGCGGTCTTGAGATCGACGCCGGTTTCGCCCGTGACCGGGTGAGGCATCATTCCCAGGGAAGCCGCCGCATTCGACGCCAAAGACATGATCAGGCTCATGAAACTTGCTGGATCGTCCAGCGGATCGCGACCGGCATGCGTCGGCCCGGCTTCAGCGCGCGGCTGCGGCTTCGACGCGGCCAGCTCATCTGCGCGCTGCGCATCAGGTTCCACTCTAGCGGAGGGTTGGTCGGGAGCAGAGCGAGGCGGAGTACTATCAGCCGCGGAAGACTTGGAAAAATCGGCCGCAGCACGTTCTGAAGCCTCCTTTTCCTCGGGCGAAAGCTCTCGCGGGGTGCCGTCCGCATTAAACGGGCGCCGATCGACTACTTTTAAAGTTGGCTGCTCTTCATTCATGAAAAACCTTCGGCGCGAATTCGGGATGTAATCGCCCTCATCACACGCATTTGAAATAGATTGATTGAGACGAGTCCGATGTTAGCACCCGCATCATCTTAATCGCAAAAGCTCGCAAAAGATTCCGCGTCACTCTGTCCTGGGAGCGCGGACGTCCCGTCCGCCCCCCGCAGATGCAAACCTTCCTGGATTGACAGAACTTCGCCCTTTGCGCTCAATGCGGACGGGCCGTCAGCGTTTCCAGGAAAAGGAGGCCAAATGAATTCCAGAAAAGCGAAGCTCCGACAGGATCTCCTGGAAGCGGGTTGGCATAGCCGTGGCTACCTACCGCATTTTGAAGGTGGTGAAATCGCTCAGACGATTAACTTACGCCTCGCGGATTCTCTTCCGAAGAGCGTCCTCGAAAGATGGAATCAAGAGCTGGCTCAGGATCAAATCGCAAACGCTTCGATCGTGCGAGAACGAATTGAACGCTATCTGGATCAGGGATATGGAGATTGCGCGCTCCGTAACAAGCACGTGGCCGAGTTGGTTCAGGGTTCTTTGCTTCATTTTGATGGTGAGCGTTACTGGCTTTGTGCCTGGGTGGTAATGCCGAATCATCTGCATGTGCTGCTAACGCCCAACTCGGCTTGGCCATTGTCGCGGATCATGAAGCTCTTTAAGTCATACACCTCACATAAGGCGAATGAGATTCTTGATCGTCGCGGTCAATTCTGGATGGAAGATTATTTCGATCGTTACATTCGCGACCACAAGCATTTCATGAATGCGATTGCTTATATTGAGAACAACCCAGTCAAAGCTGGTCTGTGCGATCAAGCTGGTGATTGGATGTTTAGCAGCGCCTCGTTCCGTCAGCAGGATTGGAGCGTTCGCGGGCGGACGAGCCGTCCGCGCTCCCAGCTGTAAGACGAGTGATCTTTTGAACTTGAACTCCACTGGGCGATTCTGGACAATTAATCCGATGCCGAAAACATTCGAAGATCTTGTCGCACTGATGGACCGCCTGCGATCGCCGGGCGGTTGTCCCTGGGACCGCGAACAAACATATGCCACTTTGGCGCCGATGCTTTTGGAAGAGGCATACGAGGCATTCGATGCGATCGAGGAAGCCCGCGAAGGACGCCCGGCCGCGCTGCGCGAAGAACTGGGCGACCTGCTGTTTCAAATCACATTCTTTGCGCGGGTGGCTACGGAGCGTGGTGAATTCAACATTGACGACGTGATCGACGAAGTGCACGCCAAGATGGTGCGGCGCCACCCGCATGTTTTCAGCGATACGAAAGCAGGCGACTCGGCCGAGGTGCTGCGCAATTGGGAGGCAATCAAAGCTGAAGAGAAGCGCGCCGCCGGTAAACTCTCAGGCAAGTCCGCCAGCGCATCCATCCTCGATGGCGTCTCGACCAAAGCGCCGGCGCTGATGGAAGCGCATCAGATTTCGACCAAAGTAGCGCGCGTCGGTTTCGACTGGACGCAGATCAAGGACATCTTTGAAAAGTTACAGGAAGAAGTTGATGAGTTGCGCGAGGCGATCAGTACGCACTCCGACACGAACGACGAAACGGATCATGCGCACGTCCGGGAAGAAATCGGTGATTTGCTTTTCGTCATAACGAATATCGCGCGGCGGCTTAACGTCGAGCCTGAAGCTGCTTTGAAACTCAGCAACCGCAAATTCCGGCGCCGCTTCGCTCATATCGAAAAAACGCTCAGCGAGCAGAACCGCAAGTTCGAACAGACAAGTCTGGAAGAATTGGAAAACCTTTGGCAGGAAGCGAAGAAAGTGGAGAAGCGATGAAGGCGATTGTTGCCGATCGCGGACATCCTGTCCGCCTGAGCGCGTAGCGCGAAAAGCCTACAATGAAGTGACACCCACGGGCTTAGCGTGCTGCGCACGCTGGCGGGCAGGATGCCCGCGATCCGGTCCCTAAAGCTTCACAATCATCGACTCAAATTCTTCGCGCGGCGGCTCACTGGCACCCCGGCTGACATGTTCGTCCGCGTCGATCGCCTGCTCAGTCGACAAAATCCCTGAAACTCGCATTTTGAATTCAGCCGGATTGGTGGCGTTGTGCACCGCCTCTTCAAAACTTATCCGGCGTGACTGCAACAGACGAAACAGCGATTGATCGAAAGTCTGCATAGAATATTGTGACGCGCCATTAGCGATCGCTTCCCGGATCAGATAAGTCTTCTCTTCGTTAATAATGTAATCGCGAATCAGCCCCGTAGAAACCATCACCTCGATTGCCGGGACTCGGCCGGCGCCTTTCGCCGCCCGCACCAGACGCATCGAGATCACGGCCTTCAGAATTCCTGCCAATTGGATGCGCACGGATTTCTGCTGGTGCGAAGGGAACGACGATACAATGCGTGTAATCGTTTCGGTAGCATCCAGCGTATGCAAAGTCGAAAGCACAAGGTGGCCTGTCTCCGCGGCGGTCAACGCTGTCTCAATGGTCTCGAGATCGCGCATCTCACCGACCAGAATCACATCCGGATCCTGTCGCAATGCGCCGCGCAGAGCTTCCGCAAAGGAACGGGTATCGACGTCGACTTCGCGTTGCGTGACGAAGGCTTTCTTATCGCGATGCAGAAACTCAATCGGATCTTCGATCGTCACGATATGTCCTGAGCGCGTGGCATTGATCCGATCGATCATCGCGGCCAGCGTTGTAGACTTTCCCGAACCGGTCGCGCCGGTTACCAGGATCAGACCGCGCCGTTCTTCGGCAATTCTGTCGATTACCGGCGGCAATCCGAGCGCCGCCGTGCTGCGGCTTTGATCGGGAATCACGCGCAGGACGAGGCTGACCGATCCGCGCTGCTGAAAAATGTTCGCGCGGAATCTACCCAGTCCTTTGACGCTGTAGGCAATGTCTACTTCGGAAACCTCTTTGAGCTTTTGCTTCTGGCGGTTCGACATCATCGAAAACGCCATATCGAGGGTGTCTTCGGGAGAGAGCTTGGGCGCCTCGACAATCGGATGCAACTCGCCCCCGATGCGCATTACCGGAAAAGAGCCGACCTTCAAATGCAAATCCGAGGCAAGGTGAGCAATAGCAGTGACCAGGAGGTCGTCAATTTTTACAGACATAAAAATACTTTTGGGAATCCAGTTCGGGTTTCTTAAGAATTGAGAGGGTTAAGGGCAAGAAACCGAGAAGTCCGGGGCGTCTGCTGTGGTTGAGCACGAACGCCGGAAAGACCACAAGCATCATAGCGGTTCGTTGGAACGGGCGTCAACGAAATTGGTTTGGAGTTCCGCCTTTAGGCGGACTTTGAAGGTACTCGAGGCTTGATGGATTCAGACCGCCTAAAGGCGGAACTCCAAACTCCAAGTCAAATCCGCCCAAATCCACGCCAACTATTGCGATTATGCCAGCTGATATCCACTTCCCTGGCGCCGATATCGCCCCACCACTGGGCGAATGCTTCGCGGGAAATGTAGAACGCCGTGGGCGCCACCAGGTGATCGAAGACGATCGTGTGCTGTTCTCGCCAGCCAAATGGAGCGATCGCATTGAGATAATCGTTGTAAAAGAGATGACGGGAGACAGAGGCGCCCCTCGCCGAACGATTCAAGGGACCGTAAATCAGCTTCGTCGCGGCAAACAGTATCGCGGCCGGAGCCTTTGAAAGGTGCAAAAGCAGGTTGGGGTTCATCCGTGAAGTCAGCCCCCGGCGCAAGGGATTTACCCAACGGGTAATCCATTCGTTGTTCTCAGCGCCATATACCCAGGCCGAAATGTGACCGCCGGGCTTGACCTTCGATGCCAATGATCTAAAACCTCCCTGCGGATCGGGTAAGTGATGCAGTACCCCAACCGAGAATGCATAATCAAACAGAGGGCCAACCGGTAAGCTGTAGATGTCGGCCTGAATGATATGCGCGTTAGGCAGATCACGCGTCGCCGCAAATGCAGTTTCTACCGCCGCGCTCAGGTCAACTCCGATTACTTCACGTGCTCCCCACTGTGCGGCCAGTTGCGTATGACGCCCTTTGCCACAGCCGCCTTCGAGCACAACTTTGTTCTTGAAAAAGTCTGGTTCGACTGGAGCTATCCAACCCAAAAACTGCTGTGCGTACTTGTCATCGCTCTGAGTAAATCGTTGCCATTGCCAGCCGAAGCCGGCTGCGGTGGCCGCTTTCTCTGCTTCAATTTCGTCGAGTGCAGCAAACCTGGGCACGCCGCGGGTAATGGGCCAGGTGCGCCGGCACGAGCCACACGACAGCTGACCTTCGATGATTTGCTCGCCTTCGCGATGATCTTCAGAAGCCAGCAGGATCGCGCCGGCGCACGAAGGGCAGGCAAGATAATTTAGCAGGCGCTCTCTCATTTTGATTTCCGCAGCCAAAAGCGAAAACGTACTATCGCATAACTGAAGTGGGACGTGCATCTCTGATCCGGGCGGTCAGTACCCGCGCGAGCAGGGATCGATGGTCAAGTTGACCAAAGCACCCCGCGCTCACGCGGTAATACCGACTCAATTCTCCCCGGCATGTGCATTCCATGATATATTCCGCCGCGTAAATTTCGTCGTCCGCGCCAGAACCCAAAATGATCGAGCCACAAACAGCTCCCTCGGGCCCCGTCCAGTGGGCCAAGGTCATCGACCACACTCGCTGCATCGGTTGTCATGCCTGCACGACCGCCTGCAAGTCTGAGAATGTCGTGCCGATCGGCGTCACCCGAACCTACGTGAAACACGTCGACGTTGGTGTGTTTCCACAGGTCCGGCGCGCGCATCAGGTAACGCGCTGCAACCAATGTGCACACGCGCCATGTGTAACCGCTTGCCCGACAACTGCGATGTTCAAGCGTCCTGACGGCATTGTCGATTTCGATAAATCGATTTGCATCGGATGCAAAGCCTGCATGGCTGCCTGTCCCTATGACGCAATCTTCATCAACCCGGAAGATCATTCGGCTGAGAAGTGCAACTTCTGCGCCCACCGGATCGATGTTGGATTAGAGCCGGCATGCGTCGTCGTCTGCCCGACCCAGGCGATCCTGATCGGTGACATGAATGATCCAACTTCGTACGTCGGGCAGATAATCAACCGCGAACCGGTGAACGTTCGCCGTCCCGAGAAAGAAACACTGCCCAAGCTCTTCTATAAAGGCGCGCATCAGGCAACGCTCGATCCCCTGGCGGCGCGACGGCCTGAAGCCGGTTTGTTCATGTGGAGTGAGCAACAACAGGATAGCGAACATGTCGTCTCAGGCAATCCAACCTTCAGCAACAGTTCGGCCGCGGCGCTTCTAAGTTATGACGTGGCGCATTCGATCCCCTGGGACTGGCGCGTCAGCCTCTACACCTGGACGAAAGGAATTGCCGCGGGTGTTTACCTGGTAGCAGCTCTGCTGGTTCTGTCTGGGTTCTTACGAGCTGACAGCGCGTTGTGGCTTTGGGTAACGCCGATTGCGTCCGGTGCCTTTCTCGGAATCACAGGGGCGTTGTTGATCTGGGACCTGGAACATCCGGCACGTTTCTACATGATTTTCACCCGGCCACAATGGAAGAGCTGGCTGGTGAAGGGCGCGTTCATCATCGCCGGCTATTCGCTGGTGCTTGGCTTGCACTTCATTAGTAGTTTCTTTGGCTCAAAGTCGCTGCAAAGCTGGTTGATGGTCCCGGGTATTCCGCTTTCTGCGCTGACCGCCATATACACGGCGTATCTCTTCGCACAAGCGAAAGCGCGTGACCTCTGGCAGAATCCGCTGTTGCCGCCGCATCTGTTCGTACAGGCTCTGCTGCTTGGCTCGGCGGTGCTGCTGCCAGTGGCTGCATGGTTCGTGGGGACCCGCTCGGCGCTTACATTTATCGACGCCATACCACCGGCCGTTCTCGGTTCGCTCTGGATACTCGCCGTCACGAGCCTTCTGCACCTGCTGATGATCTGGGGCGAAGTTTCACTCACCCACCCAACGGCTCATGCGCGTTTGGCGATCTGGGAGATGGTACACGGCCGCTATCAGAGCGAATTCTGGATAGGAATTCTGTTGTCGGTCCTGGGCGGAGTGTTGCCGTGGCTGGTCATATTCGGATACGCCGGCGTCTCGATTGGCATCGGCGGCGCCCCACTCGCGTTAATCGGGTTGATGCTCTTCGAGCACGCTTATGTCCAGGCTGGACAATCAGTGCCGCTGGCATGACATCGATGCCAGCCAAACGATTTTGAGTTACCAACGTTCACATACTGCGTAAAGATTAGGAGACCCCAAGATGAAAATCAAAATAAATGGCCAAGGACATTCGACCATGTTCATGGCATTGCTCTTGTTAGTGGCTGCGGTCCTGGCTTGCAGTAGCGGAGACGAAACTGAGAAGGCCAACAAACTCGGGGACGAGGGAAACGCGGCAGTCGAAGAAGGCAAGAAATCTTTTGCGGATGCCGAAGCGAAGAAGCAACAGATGCTTCAGACAAAAGTCTCCCAACTCGCGGAAGCTCGCACTCTCGCCAAAGAAGCCATCGCGGCCTATGACAAGGCCGAAGCGAAGTGCAAAGAAGCCGCCAAGAAATATGAAGATGCCAGCAAGCTTAAGATCAGCGACAAGTTCAAGGAGTATCTCGGAATCAAGGTCAAGGAATACAACAAGCGCGCTGTACTGGTCGAGGCTTCGTAAGGCACTCCACAAGCTTTGATTGACGGCGAGTATCGAAT
>JAWWPL010000142.1:0-4830 GCA_033850605.1 Blastocatellia bacterium
CAGCTATACGGCGATTAATAAGGAGGGCGGACAGCTAAAGCTGCTCAGCCTGACGCAGAAGCTTCAGGACTTGCTGACGATAACGAAGCTCTTGACCGTCTTTGACGCTTATGACACCGAAGCAGACGCTCTCAGCAACTTCAAGTAACCAAGCCGGGACGTACATCGAACTTAACAACGACGGTCGCCGTATTAACTGACGGACCGAAAAACGCAGGGGGTTCAGCAATGGCTCAGCTAAATATAAAACAACGCCAGGCCGGCGATGTGGCAATTCTCGATCTCGACGGAGAGGTTCGGATGGGTGACAGTGCCACCGCCTTGCGCGGCGCAATTAGAGGTTTGGTCGCGGGCGGCAACCAAAAGATCCTTTTGAACCTGGGCGGCGTAAAGTATATCGATTCCAGCGGCATCGGCGAATTGATTGCGAACTACACGACCGTGGGCCGCAGCGCTGGCCAGCTAAAACTCTTGAATCTAACCGAAAAGGTTCAGGACTTGCTGGTAATCACAAAACTGCTTACGGTTTTCGATGTTTACGAAGACGAGTCTGAAGCATTGAGCAGTTTTAAGTAATCACGCTGTTGAAATCTTCCGCACTACCGAGTATTTGTACGGCAACGGCCCAGTAAATTAGCTGGGCCGTTTGCACGTTCCCAATTCGCAAATGATATTGTTTGAAACGTGAGCAGCACTAAATTTGATCATGCTGCCGGCGAGGCGCTGGCGCAAGCTATTCGCGATATCGAGAAAGAGACCGACGCCGAGATCGTGATCGCGGTACGCGGGCGCTCGGGTATCTACAGCCACGCTGACTATCTATGCGGGGCGATCGTGGCGCTAATCGGTCTCGTCTTCATGCTTTTCTCGCCTTTCGAATTCCACACCTACTGGGTCCCGATCGATGTGGCGATATTGTTCATCGCCGGCGCCTTTGTGTCTTCGCGCTCTAATTTCATTAGACGCTTACTTACCAAGAAGGACTTTCGGTCAAAGGCGGCTCGCACTGGCGCGGCGGCCATGTTTTACGAAGCCGGCATCGCCAATACTTCGGCCGAGAATGGTTTGTTGATCTATGTTTCGTTGCTGGAACGGCGCCTGGAAGTGATTGCCGATCGTGGCGTCCTAAAGGCCGTGCCTGCTTTGAAGTGGAACAACTCAGTGTTCGAACTAAAAAGGATTGGCAGAAATCCCGTAGCTGACGAGCTGATCAAAGCCGTGCGTGACCTCGGATCCGTGCTCGCGGAGCACATGCCCGCGACTGGCGAGAATCCGAACGAATTGCCTGACGGCCCGCGCATTGAACTGAAATAGGGATGAAATATGCTTAAGAAGATTGAAGGATCCATCGGGGATAAGGCCTTGGAAAACAGAATTAACAAATTCAAAAAGATCTAATCCGAGGCGCGGCCTATGATGATATCGATGTGGTCTTACCCAAAGGTGCAAACCGTCGCATGCCGCCGAGGCGATCGCATAAGTGAAGAGAATTAGGTCAATCACAATCTTGGTCCGTAAGCACTCAACGAGCCTGCGAAGCAGGCGGCAGAGTTTAGCCGAGGGCAAGCGCAGCGCAAGGAAGTGTAGCGGCGCGCAGCCCTGGGTAAGGCTGGCATTAGAATTCCTAGCCCGCTTAAGCGGGCTGCGGAATCTGGATGGTGGCGAGTCGCTTCTGTGGCCCGCTAAAGCGGGCTCATTAATTCAGTCTGGAGCGCCACCCAGGGCTCCGCTCACTTCGCTCGCTTCACCCTGGGCTAAACTCTGTCGCCTGATTCGCAGGCTCGCTGATTCCTTCGATCTCAACTGGCCTTCATTTGAGCGGCGAAAGCATTTCGTCAACCTATTCGGCTCGCTAGTAATAATCGGACTGTTTTCACTTGAAGCATTCGCGCGCGTCGGGGGTGGCGGGTCTTATGGCGGCGGTGGCGGGAGCGGCGGTAGTGGCGGCGGAGGCGGCGGCGCGGGTGCGCTCGTTTACATGTTGGTCAGATTCTTGCTTTGGCTGACCATCGAGCATCCAGTGATCGGGATTCCGGTCGATATCATCGTCATTGGTCTGGTGATTTATTGGTTCGCCCGTCCTTCTAAACAGCAGTCACTGAATCTGACGTCCTCGTCGCTTGCGGGCGCGCCGGACCCTGTCGCTACAGTCGCGCAGCAAAGCTTCCAGCGAGAGTTCAATCAACTGCGGCGCTTTGATCCGAACTTCTCGGAAATTATTTTCACGGACTTTTGTTACGCTCTTTACGGACGGGCGCATGAAGCGCGCGGGCGTGGTCCGAAGGCCGTCGATGAACTTTCCCCATACCTGAGCGAATCGGCGCGGGCTTCCCTCCTGCAATTAAACCCGCCCAACCTGAAAGCAGTCGAAGGAATCATTGTCGGCGCGATGCAGGTGGCGGATATACGTGGGCTGGATACACCCACGGTGACCATCACTATCGAGTTTGACGCGAACTATACAGAGTTCACTCCCAGACAAGGCGACCCGCGCGGTGAAATGAGCTATTACGTGCGCGAGCGCTGGGTGTTGGAACGCAAACGTGACGTACTCTCTCCGACTCCTGAACAGGCGACTGCGCTGCACTGTCCCCGCTGTGGCGCCGCTTTGCAGAAAGACACAACCGGTGCTTGTGCATTCTGCGGAGCGAAAATCGAAAGCGGCGAATTTCAATGGTACGTCCGCAGCGTTACCACGTTACACCGTGAGGCGAAGGGTCCCTTGTTAACTTCCGACGTGCAGGAAGTAGGAACGAATTATCCGACAATCACACAACCTAATTTCCCCGCAGTGCGCACGGCTTTTGAACAGAACGACCCATCGTTCTCATGGGCCGACTTCCAGGCCCGGGCCCGGTTGATTTTTAACGAACTGCAGGCAGCCTGGTCGCTGCTCAATTGGGAACGCGCCCGGCCGCACGAAACCGACAGCATTTTTCAGATGCATCGCTATTGGATAGACGCCTACCAACGGCAGGGATTGCGCAACGCGCTCGACAAATGCCAAATCACTGCCATGCAACCGGTAAAGATAAAGGTAGACGCCTTCTATAATTCAATTACGCTGCGCATCTTTGCCGAAGGATACGATTACACCGTAGACAAAAACGGGCGGGTGGTGGCCGGCTCGAATAAGAACCTGCGCCGTTGGAGCGAATACTGGACCTTTATTCGCAATAGCAAAGCCAAACCCGGACCGGCGCGTGCTGACCTCAACTGTCCAAATTGCGGGGCTCCTTTGAAGATAAACGCTACTGGCATTTGCGAGTTTTGCGGCGGAAAGATCACTTCCGGAGAATTTGATTGGGTGCTTTCCAAAATCGAGCAGGATGAAAGCTACACCGGATAGCCTGGCTCAGAAGAGGTTGAAGAGTAATAGGTCAGATACGTCGTAGACGTTCGAGATGCGCGCCGAGTAACGACCACTGGTAGCGAGCGCTTGGGGCATTTTCGGCCAGGTAGTTAATCAGGGAAAACAGCTCCGGTCTGTGCGCTGCTACACCTACACAGTCATTATCGAACAAAGACTGAAGATGACCGCTCTCCCGGGAAAGCTTGACGCTTCCCGATCCACCTTGCTAGACTTGGACCAGTTCAAGAATCTAGGGACAAACCCGAACACAAATCTCGCATAGAGTTTTTGTCAATGAGCCGAACATTACGGCTTGCCAGGTGCACGTAAAAAACTAGTCGGAGGGGATTATGGTAGGCTTCAAAGTCGGCCAGAAAGTTGTTTATCCGAACCACGGTATCGGCACAATCGAGCAGATCGAACAGAAGCAAATCGGAGCCATCGCGCTGCCGTTTTACACTCTTCGACTGGCCGCAACCAATTCGCTGGTCCTGGTGCCAGTCTCAAATGCCAGTGAAGTTGGGTTGCGTCGTCCGATTTCTTCGGCCGAATGTGACACGCTCTTTACGGCCTTGTCCGGCGATTTTGCCACACCGGCCAACGATTGGAAGGATCGCTTCAAGGATTTTTCCGACAAAATGCGCACCGGCAATATTTTTGAAGTGGCCGAGGTGCTCAAGCATCTCCATTATCTTAGCCAGGTCAAGCCGCTGTCATTTCGCGAGCAACGGATGTTTGAGCGGTCGCGTTACCTGGTGGTATCGGAACTTGCCGCAGTCTGCCGCCAACCTGAGTGCAATATCGAGCCCCGCGTGGATCACGCACTTGAGCAATCTCGCGCACGGCATGAAAGCCGGGCCAACGGCCCCGCTCGCGCCGCCGCCGCAGGCAGTCACTGAAGACAATCTGGAATCGTTAATCGCACTTTTCCGCGTCGCCACCGCCCTGATGAGCCGGGTTGATGGACGTGATAAGATGTGGGCACAATTGCGCCCGCTTTATTGAAACACGATGGATGACCCTGCTGGTTATTTTCTGGCTTCATTGATTGACGCCGCTCCACACTCAGATTCTCTGCTGAAAATTCTGGCCAAGCTCTGCGCCGTCCTTTTTTTTGTTGGCGCTAATGGATTCTTTGTTGCCGCTGAATTCGCACTGGTGTCCGTGCGGCGCCCCCGGCTCGAAGCCCGGGCTGCCGCTGGAAACCGTCGCGCCCAGGCCGCCCTGCGGTTGCTGAACGATCCCACTTCATTTATCTCGGCCACACAACTGGGAATAACGATTGCCTCGCTCGCGCTGGGTTGGATCGGAGAGCCTACAGTTGCCTCAGTACTCGAGCCTCTGGCGGCGCGTATTGCCTCGGTCGGAAGGGCAGGTTACATCGCCCATCTGTTGGCGATAATCATAGCTTTTGGGGCCATTACTTTTCTGCACATCGTGCTGGGCGAGTTAATGCCCAAGATGTTCGCGCTGGAACG
>JAWWPL010000157.1:0-5495 GCA_033850605.1 Blastocatellia bacterium
GACGGACCGCGACGGTCGTTGGGATTCTCTCCTCGGCGGGCTGAATTCTGATTCCCGCCGGCGGCCGCCATGGCAAAAACGTTCTTGCCAAAGACTCGCATCTCATTGAATAGATCCAGGGCGCGAAAACGCGACAACATATTGCGTTGTAATCCCAGCCCGAATGAAACCATGGTCACGATTACCGCCACGCCGACGATGACCCCCATGGAAGTCAACGTCGCGCGCAGCTTGGCTTCGCGTAGATTTCTTAGAGCAAGCCTGAGTAAGTCGAAGAAAGGCATAACAGATTCAGTCCGAAGTTCTCGAATAGATTAGCCTATTGTGTCGCATGTCAGAAGCCCGACCGTCAGGGAGGGCCTCCCTACGAAAGCTGCCCTCCCTGACGGTCGGGCTTCTGACACGCATTGACCGGTTTTGACACCGGAATCTTATGTTGCAAATTGATTCGGAAAGAGTGTCCACAGTGCAACTCTCATCCAGATTTCCGTATCTAAGTACTGTCCTCCATAAGAAACCCGACGAAGTTACGAGATCAGCAAGACAAGCAAAAAAGCCGGCGATAGCCCATGACTTTGATTTCTGGTCTTGCGCTTACGCGAGCCCTGAGAGAGAATTGTCAGGCTTTAGGAGTAATAAAGATGTTCAGTAGAAATACCGTTGCTCGATTCACCGCTACCCTGGGACTGGTCCTAGCATTCGTGGCCGTCTCCTTCGCAAAAACACATTCGGACCCTGCTTTTTCAAATATCAATATTAAGAACTTCGGAAAAATGGACGACCGCTTTTACCGCGGCGCCCAGCCCAAAGAATCAGACTACAAAGACCTCCAGACCCTGGGTGTAAAGACCGTCATCGATCTGCAGGATAGTCCGACCGACTATGAAAAGCGCGACGTCGAAGCGCTCGGCATGCGTTACGTAAACATTCCGATGAGCGATTCGAACTATCCGAAGGAAGAATCGATCAATGCGTTCCTCAAGCTCGTTAACGACCCTG
Source organism: Blastocatellia bacterium (assembly GCA_033850605.1). Lineage (GTDB taxonomy): Bacteria > Acidobacteriota > Blastocatellia > Pyrinomonadales > Pyrinomonadaceae > UBA11740. Next base: position 1,000 of record JAWWPL010000157.1, read on the forward strand.
CGACCGGTGTGTTCTTCGCGCACTGTGCGGGCGGCCGGCATCGCACGGGAGTCATGGGCGCAGTTTACCGCTTCAACATAAACCACTGGAATTACGACCAGGCTTATGCCGAGATGAAGGACTATGACTTCTATACTCGCTTCGGTCACGGCGACATGAAGACCTTCGTCGAAGACTATGCCAAGCGGATCCCCAATGGTGCGGCGGCGGCAGTGGCAACATCGACGACCAATAATAACCGATAACCCAAAGCCTTCCCTTCAAATCAAGAACTAAGGCCGCCTCTTTCGAGGCGGCCTTTTCTTATTAGAGCTGCCGCGTTGTGAGGCCGACAGCAAACCCCAACCCTAAGGATAAATGCCACGGCGGGGCCGAAGGATTTACAGCCATCAGCGAATCGTGAGTTCGAGCGTAAAGGTACTGTCCGTCCTCTCGTCTTCGGGAAAGACGATGATTTCATAATTACCGGTTTTCGGTAACTCGCCGCTCCAGTCCTTCACATTCTGGGCACCGCCGATCAAATCCATTCCCGGCGCATAGACGCCGAAAACCGCGTTCTTTTTAGCCGAGGTCAGATGCACGGACATCGTCTGTCCTTTCCTGGCCCGCAGTTCATAGGCAATGGGATCCATCCCACCGCTTTCGCTGGGTCCCCCGGTAGTTCGACCTTTAAGCACGACTGTGGTGCGTCCCGGCGGGAATTTGACGCGAATAGACTTGGCCCAGGCTGTCAGCCCGACAGCAAGCAATAAGCAGAGCACGATGGCAAATTTTTTCATTGATATCCTTTCGATGATCGCTAGTTGATGGCGAACGAATCGCTAAAGAGCCGCATATTATTATTGCAAGCGTTCAGCGGAAAGAATGGGCTCCTCCCTGACGGTCGGGCTAGTGCCCCACAAACTCAAGCGGGTCTCATTGCCACTATACAGTCACAACTTCTCGGGAATCGTCTTCTTCTGTTTTGAACTGCAACTCGTAAAGCCTCGCATAAAGTCCGCCGGTCTCCAACAACTCAGCGTGAGTTCCCTGCTCTGCGACCCGGCCATCTTCAATTACAAAGATCACGTCGGCGCGGCGCACCGTGGCCAATCGATGCGCGATCACGATCGAGGTCTTCCCCTCCATGAGATTGCCGAGCGCATCGAACACGAGCTGCTCAGACTCGGCATCCAGCCCCGCCGAAGGTTCATCCAGAATCAGGATGGGTGAGTGACGGATGATAGCGCGCGCAATCGTGAGCCGCTGGCGCTGACCTCCGGAAAGCGTCACGCCTCGTTCACCAATCATCGTGTCGTAGCCGTCCGGCATTTCTTCGATGAACTCGTGGGCGTTCGCCGCCTTGGCCGCGCGAATGATTTCTTCGGTGGTAGCTTCGGGCTTTCCGTAAGCAATGTTCTGCGCCACCGTGGCCCGAAACAAGAGCGTCTCCTGCAACACAAAGCTAATCTGTTGGCGTAAGGATTTAATCTTGAACTGGCGCACGTCGACGCCGTCAATCCTGATTTGCCCGGAGGTCAAGTCGTAAAAACGCGGCAATAGGCTGACGATCGTCGTCTTGCCCGCGCCGGTCGGTCCCACGAGTGCCGCCAGCTGCCCCGGTTTGATATCAAAATTGATATCTCTGAGTACTGACCGGCCACCTTCGTATGAAAAATCAACATGATCGAATTCGATCCGTCCTTTGAATAGCGGCGCGCGTTTAGCTCTGGGGAGATCCCGGACCTGCATCTCGTTCTCGAGGACTTCGCGAATCCGTTCCCACCCCACCTGGGCTTTCGAAATCGTATCGGTCATCTTCGACAACTCGCGCATTGGCTTGTACATCTTGCCGAGATAAAGGAGAAACACTAGTAACTCTCCCGGAGTCAATGCACCTTTCAATACGAGGCGCGCGCCATACCAAAGCACCAGGCAAGTACCGCAAGCCACGATGATTTCGACCAGCGGCGGCAGCTTTGCTTTGATGCTCCTGGCTTGCAGAGCAGCTTCGACACTGGCCCGGCTTTCTTTCTCGAATCGCTTCTGTTCATAATCTTCGCGGGCAAACGCCTTCACGACGCGAATGGACGACAGCACTTCTTCCAGAACGTTAACTACCTGGCCCTCTTTGAGCCGCAGCGCGCGTGAGGCTTTCTTGATCCGATGCGTGTAGTAATAGACGACCAGAAACAATCCCGGCGCCACCGTCAAGGCGATTAGGGTGAATTCCCAATTCAAATAAAACATCACCGCAGTCATGCCGATAAGGGTCAGCACGTTTACCAACAGGCCCAGCATGACTTGTGAGATCAGATTCTGCACCGCGTCGATATCACTGGTGACGCGGCTGATGAGATCCCCCGTGCGCTTTTGGTCGTGAAAAGAAAGGGAGAGCCGTTGGATGTGACTGTAGAGCACCCGCCGCAGATCGTGCATTACCCACTGGCCCACGCTGGTGGTGAGATATTTTTCACAATATGAGCTGAGGGCGCCGAAGACCGCGATTACCAGCACGGCCAACACGGCAAAGTTGAGGATGGCAACCTTGTCGGTGCCGATCCAACTAACCGGCCCGACAAGCCAGCCAGTCATTCGCTTCGAGCCAAAGACATAGTCGAAGACGATCTTAAGCGGCCACGGCTCAAGCAGGTCGGTAACGCTTTCGCCAATCACTGCGATAAAGGCGAGGGTGAGACTGAACCAGTGGGGAAAGAGCAGGTCGGTGATGCGAATCTTTTGCTGGGCCATGATTCAATCTGCGGACTTGCGCGGCCGTTAGGAGGCTCCGGGCGACGGCGCGGTGAAGCACCGACCTAAGGTCGGACTACGGCACCCTTTCACTCCGCTCTAGCACAGGCGAAGCGATAATATACTTCGGAATTTACTTCTGTGCGTCAGAAAATTTAATCAGTTTCAGGAAGTATTTCCAACCTGGGGGGGAAACCGGGGCTCAGAGCGACGCGCCTTCAAAGTACATTTGACTGTCAAACCGCTCTTCGTCCGCCGTGACTGGGACACGCTCGTAATGACCTTCCGGTTGTAATACGCGCGCGTTTACGTTATCGCGCAGATAGGCCTGCAGAACTTCGTCCCGCAAATAGCTTCGTAGCCTGGGGTCGTTAATCGGACAGATGACTTCGATACGGCGATTGAGGTTTCGCGGCATCCAGTCCGAGCTGCCGATATAAACTTCCGGATCACCGTCATTCGCAAAGTACAGAATGCGACTGTGCTCCAGGAATCGCCCGACGATCGCTCGCACGCGGATGTTCTCAGAAAGTCCGGGTACGCCGGGACGTAGCATGCAGATGCCGCGCACGATCAGGTCGATCTCTACGCCCGCGGCTGACGCGTCATACAAAGCCTGGATGATGTTCGGATCAGCCAGACGGTTTAGCTTCGCAATTATTTGTGCTGGCCGCCCTGCTTTGGCGTTGACAGTTTCGCGCTCGATCAGGTTCGTCAGATTTTCACGTAGGTTCACCGGAGCGACCAACAGTTGCCGGTAGTCTCGCTGCCTGGAATAACCCGTCAGATAATTAAAGAACTCAGTCGCATCGGCGCCGAAATCCTCATTGGCGGTTAGTAATCCAAAGTCAGTGTACGTGCACGACGCGGTAGGATTATAGTTGCCGGTGGCGATGTGAACGTAGCGCTTTAACACGCCGTCTTCGAGACGCACGACCAGCGTTAACTTACAGTGAGTCTTCAGTCCTATCAGGCCGTAAACCACGTGCACTCCTGCGTGCTCCAGTCGGCCTGCCCATTCAATGTTGTTCTCTTCGTCGAACCGCGCTTTTAACTCGATCAAAGCAGTCACCTGCTTGCCTTGCTCGGCTGCATGAATCAAAGCCTCGGCGATTTCAGATCGGGATCCAGTGCGATACAGACAGATCTTTATCGCCTGCACAGCCGGATCATTAGCTGCGGCGCGAATAAAATCCGTCACCGTGGAATATGCGGTATAGGGATGATGCAGCAGTACGTCGCCATCCTTGATCACATCAAAGATCGGCCGGCGCTCTTTGAATACCTGCGGGACTGTCGGCCGCAACGGACGATATTTCAAGTCAGGTCGATTAAGTTCGCACAGGCTGTCCAAATCGGCGATATTTAACGGGCCCTCCACCCGGTAAATATCATCAGAGTCCAGTCCCAGCGAGTTGGTCAGATAGTCGAGCATTGCATTGGGCATCCCGGCAGCAACCTCTAGTCTGACCGGTGTCCCGAAACGTCGTTTTCTCAATCCCTTCTTTAAGGCATGCAACAAATCGTCTGCTTCGTCATCGCGAATCTCGATATCAGCATCACGTGTTACGCGAAACGCGTGCGCCTCGCCCGCGCGCATTCCAGGAAACAGTGCACTCAGGTTCGCGACAATGACTTCACTGAGAAAGACAAACTTCGCTTCTCCTACCGGCACCAACCCGGGCAGCAATGGCGGCACCTTTAACCTGACAAAACGAGCTTCGCTTTTCTTAGTGGATTCCTCGTCTGGCGGTTTCACTATCAAC
>JAWWPL010000192.1:0-3971 GCA_033850605.1 Blastocatellia bacterium
ACCGGTAATCAAATCAACGGTCCACGGGTGTGAGGTACAATTTCGTCTTAACGCGAACGAAGTTGCTGGACAAACTTTCCCGACCGTGAGCCAATGGCATCCATCGCGTGGAAGAATGACCGAGAGAGTAAAAATACAAGTGTCTGGAATTGTGCAGAGCGTGGGCTTTCGGCCTTTTGTTTATTCGCTCGCGCTCAGGCACGCACTGATGGGCCGAGTGCTGAACAACGAGCAGGGCGTGCTGATCGATGTCGAGGGTGAAGCCGACTCAATCCAGCGATTCGTGGCAGATTTAGAGAACAATCCTCCGCCGCTCTCGCGCATAGAATCAATTGAATGCCGGGATCATCCGGACCGGGTTTACTACAAAGACTTTCAGGTCGTCGAAAGCGTCGTAGCAGGTCAGAGGCTGATTCCGATCTCTCCGGATGTGGCGACCTGCGACGATTGTCTGCGCGAGTTGTTTGATCCACACGATCGTCGTTACCGGTATCCTTTTATCAACTGCACCAACTGTGGTCCTCGGTTTACGATCATCGAAGATGTTCCCTACGACCGTGCCAAAACCACCATGCGGGACTTTGTTATGTGCTCAGAGTGTCGCGGGGAATACGAAGATCCACTTGACCGGCGCTTCCACGCCGAGCCGACGGCGTGTGCGAACTGTGGTCCGCTGGTTTACCTAAATGAGAATCAATCGGCTGCCGAGCCAGTGGCGACCGGCGATGAAGCAATCTTGCAAACGATCGGATTACTCGAGCGCGGAAAGATCGTCGCGATCAAAGGCATTGGCGGGTTCCATCTTGCGTGTGACGCGCTGAACGAAAAGGCGGTGTCTTCGCTGAGACAGAGGAAGTATCGTGAAGACAAACCGTTCGCCCTGATGGCGCGAACCATCGAGGCAGTGCAGAAATATTGTTTCGTCTCAGAAGATGAAAAGGATTTGTTAGTCTCGCCGATTCGTCCGATTGTCCTGCTCGAACGAAAGTCTGACACGGCGATTCCGGACGCGGTTGCGCCGCGGGTGAACTCACTCGGCTTTATGCTGCCGTACTCGCCACTGCATCATTTGTTGTTTGAAAAGCTGTCTGGACCTTTGGTAATGACCAGCGCGAATATTTCAGATGAGCCAATCTGTTATGAAGACGATGATGCGCGGAAGCGGCTGCAGACGATTGCTGATTATTACCTGCTGCACAACCGGCGCATTCACATGCGGACGGACGATTCGGTAGTGCGGGTCATGGACGATTTAGAATGCGGGCAGAATGCCCGCGCTTTGCGGAGCATGATCTTGAGACGCTCGCGTGGATACGCACCGGCGCCAATCAGGACCGGATTCACCTTCGCGCGCGAAATTCTTGCTTGCGGCGCCGAACTCAAGAACACTTTCTGCCTGGCGCGCGACCATTATGCGTTTGTCAGCCATCACATCGGAGATCTGGAAAACCTCGAAACTCTCAAGTCATTTACCACGGGCATCGAACATTTCAAACGCCTCTTTTATCTCGAACCGGCAGTGGTCGCTTACGATCTTCATCCGGAGTATCTATCGACGAAATACGCGCTGGGACTGGATCAGGTCGAAACAAAGATCGGTATTCAGCATCATCACGCGCACATTGCCAGTTGCATGGCCGACAACCAGATCGATACGGACGTAATTGGCGTGGCGATGGACGGGCTCGGCTTTGGGACCGACGGGCGCATGTGGGGGGGCGAATTCTTTGCCGCGAACCTGGTTGAAGCTGAACGGATCGCGCATCTCGACTACATGCCGATGCCGGGCGGGGCGAAAGCGATCCGTGAGCCCTGGCGAATGGCGGCGGTTTATCTGCAGTCAATTCTCGGTGACGACTTCGCGAGACTGGACCTGCCGTTTGTGGCGGAGATAGATGCGAAATCATGGCTGACACTGAAGCGAATGATCGCGACGAAAACAAACTGTCCCGAGACCTCGAGCATGGGCCGTTTGTTCGACGCCGTCTCAAGCCTCCTTTGTCTGCGCCACGCAACCAACTATGAAGGCCAGGCTGCGATTGAGCTGGAACAAATTGCCGAACGTGATTGTCAGCAAAGATATGAGTTTGACGTTTCCGATGATGGGAGTATCATACGCGCCAAGAATATTATTCGCGCGGCCGTAGAAGACATACGCAATAGCGTCCCCCCAGGAATTATTTCGGCAAAGTTCCATCTCGCAGTGGCTGACTTGATAGCCAAGGTGAGCCGCAGTATTAGGGAAGATCGCAAGCTCAACCGAGTAGCGTTATCGGGCGGGGTCTTTCAAAACATCTTTTTGTTGCGGGCGACCGTAAAGTTGTTGCGCAGCGACGGTTTCGAAGTCTTTACGCACAGCCGAGTGCCCGCGAACGATGGTGGTATCTCGCTCGGCCAGGCCGCGATCGCGAACGCGAGGCTTCATCAGAAGCGATAGCGGCCGGCTAAGCTCGCTGATCAGTGTTGCTTCGCGTGGTTTAGTGGATCGGTCTGGTGACCGGGGACATATCCTCCGGTCGTCACAGGAATACGAATGGGATCGCTCTCAATAGTTTCATTGCTTGCCTTTGGTTTTGTTATCGGCCTTAAGCATGCGGTCGATGCGGACCATCTCGCTGCCGTTTCAACTATGGCTAGTGAGCGTCGCAGCCTGCTTAGCTCGTCGTTAATTGGGGCCCTCTGGGGTGTGGGTCACACATTTTCGCTGATGATAGCGGGTATCGTCGTTATCGTGCTGCACGTTCAAATTAGTGAAACGGTGAAGCAGTCGCTCGAATTCTGCGTCGGGTTGATGCTGGTGGGGCTGGGGGTCAATGCGCTGCGCAAGCTCGCAAAAGGCGGGCGTATTCACATACACGTACACGAGCATGGCGGGCAAGTGCACGCGCACCCGCACGTACACGAGAGCGCGCCCAGGGAAGAGCCGCACACCCATCACGGTTTACGCTTCGGTGCGCGACCTTTGCTTATTGGCATGGTGCACGGTTTGGCGGGCAGCGCGGCATTAATGCTCCTGGTACTCACAACCATCTCTTCATCGCTGGTAGGTTTTCTCTATATCAGTGTGTTTGGCGCGGGCTCGATCGGGGGCATGATGATTATGAGCACGCTCTTCGCTCTGCCGGCACGACTAACGGTCCAGCGATTTGCCCGCGCCAATTTTGCGCTGCGCTGTCTGGCCGGAATCTTCAGTCTCAGTTTTGGTTTGTTCATGATTTACGAAATTGGTTTTGTAGATCATCTGATTAGATAAAGGCCCGAATAGTAGGCTGCGCGGCTCTGCCGCCTGATGCGGAAAGGCTCTGCCTTTCCGTTTGTTGTTATTAGCCTTTGGAGGCTACGCCTCCGACTCGCACTTGAGGCGTAGCCTCGCTCTCAAAAAGGAGAGAGCCCGGAAAGCCGGAGGCTTTCCGCACATCAGTAGGCAGAGCCTCCGCGATCCAGTTCGAGTTCGTCACTGCGCTAAGCCATCATTCATTGCTTGTTTTGTCCCAGACCACCTTCGCTATTCTTGCGATCACTCCCTCGCGGGTGGCTTCATCCGCCGCAGAATCCGAAACGAATACGGCGATGGCGACATGGCGTCCATTCGGCAGCGTAATGATTCCGATGTCGTTCGTCGCGGCCGTAAATCCTTTTTGAGTTCCCGAAGTTCCGGTCTTGTGAGCCACAACCGTGCCCCCAGGCAAGAGTCCCTTCAGACGCTTCGCACCGGGTGTCGATTCGATCATATATTTCAGCAGGAGCGACTGACTGGCTTGCGACAGTCCTTGCCGTTCTTGCAGTGCGCGCAGCAAAGCCACGGCTGCTTCCGGCGAAGCCCAGTTGCGATATTGCACCTGCGAATCCTGTCCCAGCTCTTTCTCAGTATTGAGCACCATTATGTCTGTAATTTTAAGCTCGGTTAGATATGCTTGGATTGCTGTCGGTCCGCCGGCGAGCTTCATCAGCACATCGCTCGCCGTGCCGTC
>JAWWPL010000247.1:0-5240 GCA_033850605.1 Blastocatellia bacterium
CTGCTTCGCCAAAGGAGAGGCACTTAACCGGAATCATAGCCTGATCATGATAGCACGCCACCACAGCATCGAACTCCCCGCGCGAGGCACGCAGGAAAACCGTGTCCGCTGGAAACGGACCTTGCACGTTGATGCGATCAATCGCCCGGCAAGCTTCAACCGCCGGCAATATCTCTGAGGCCTCCTCGATGCCGAACAGACCGCCTTCAGCACCGTGCGGATTCAAAGCCGCCACCGCGATCCGCGGCCGCTCGATTCCCCATCGCTGCAATTCATGCTCGGCCAGGCGAATCGTCTTCTCGAAACGCTCTCGCCTGATAAGTCTGATCGCTTCTGAAAGCGGGACGTGGGTTGAGATTAAAACGATGCGAAGATTTGCGGCGACAAAGCCCATCGCGTAATCATCGGTACCGGTCAAATGAGCCAGAAACTCTGTGTGGCCGGGGAAACTGTAGCCTCCCAGAAACAGCGCGCGCTTATTAATTGGCGCCGTAGCAATGGCGTCGATCGCTCCCGCACCGCAGAGTTCCACCGCGGCCTCGATGTAACCGGCGGCAGCTTTTCCCGCGGCCCCCGATTCGATTCCCGGTTCGACGTGTCCCTGAATGTTATCCAGATGAAAGATTAACGGTTCGGTAAACTGGTCTGGCAGGTGCTCGTCGCGGCGGACAATTTCATAGCCACATTGTAAGTCGAGAGTGCGCGCGTGGTGAGCAAGCAATTGCGCGTCGCCAATAATGATCGGCTGGCAAATGTCGCGTACTTCTTCTTCCGCAATGGCCTTAAGCACAACCTCAGGTCCGATTCCCGCGGGATCACCCATGGTGATACCGATGCGAGGTCGCGCGTGGCGACTCGCATCAAACGAATCCTGAGGCAGTTTATTCATCGATCGAAGAGAGAGACACAGGAGCAGACACCTCTGCTCGCCTGCGCGCCCGGAGAGACTAAGATTCGACGACTTCAGTCACTGCTTCTTCTTCCACATGGCCTTGTTCCGCGCGTCCCTGGGAAACTCGGTCTTCGGCCTTGAAGATATATTTTATGTTGCGTTTGAGAACTAAAAGATTGGGAGCAGCCCGGCGATTAATCTTTAGTGCGCCGCGATCGTACCATTCGATTGTTCCCTCAATCTCTTCTCCGTCCTGCAGGACCAGAACCATCGGAGTGTGTGCGTCGATTTGTTTCTTGTAATAGTAAATCTCAGCGTGCGTCTCAGCCGGAGGCGGCTGGCGCTTCCTGACTTGAATTGACGACGGCTGCGGCGACGGACGGGGCGACGGCATTCCAGTGCGGGGGGCGCCACCATTGCTTCGATCGTTGCTTCGATCATTGCTGCGATCATTGGTTCGATCGCGCTGCTGGGTAGCCTCGCGCCGGGCCTTAACATCTGCCAGCGTCGTCCTGATTAGTTTGCGATTCACGGTACTTCCTCCACAAAGATTAACAATAAGAATTGCCAAGGGATCTTGCATTTTCGCCTCGGCTAGATAGTAAGACGTAAACGGCTATCCACAGGCTACAACCTTCCCGAGGAGAGGGGTGCGCATTTGATTCGTACTGACTGAAGTTACTTCTTCAGGGAATGCGCGACATGCTACACGACCAAAGGGGAAAACGCAAAGCAGAAACAGGAGCCGGTATTGAGGTTGCGGTACGACAGAACAATTGGTCTGTGACCGTTACCCGCTCACTGCTTATTTGCTGACCTGGCTGAGCAGTACTAGTCCGCCTTTTTCCGGATAAACGTCGGCACATCAAGATCATCAACACGCTTTGAACTTGCATGCGACGCAGGAAATTCTTCCGGCGACCGCGGCGCATAGCGCGGCGGCGAGGTGATCGGCATTTGTGCTCCCGCCGCAGCCGAAGCTGTGGCTGCTTCGCGGCGAAAGCCCGTAGCAATTACCGTGATCTTCATGGCATCGGCCATCGTTTCGTCGATTACATGTCCGAAAATAATGTTCGCGTCCTCGTCCGCCTCTTCACGCACGATCGAGGCTGCTTCATTCACTTCGAACAGGGTCAGATCGTGCCCGCCGGTGATATTGATGAGCACTCCCCGCGCGCCCTTGATCGATGCCTCTTCAAGCAAGGGTGATGAGATCGCTTCCTGGGTGGCTTCTACCGCTCGGTTTTCACCGCGAGCGTATCCGGTACCCATGAGCGCCATGCCCATGCCCTGCATGATCGTGCGCACGTCGGCAAAGTCGAGATTGATCAAGCCCGGTACTGTAATTAGGTCGCTGATTCCCTGCACTGCCTGACGCAACACATCGTCAGCGGCTTTGAATGCGTCGGCAAACGAGGCGCCCTGCGGCACCGCGCCAAACAGGCGTTCGTTCGGAATCGTAATGACAGTGTCAACCGATTCATGCAACTCACTCAAGCCGTGTTCAGCCTGCTGCAAACGACGCCGGCCCTCGAACAGAAACGGCTTCGTCACCACGGCTACTGTTAAGGCGCCCAGCTCGGTTGCCAGCGAAGCGACAATTGGCGCCCCGCCAGTGCCGGTGCCGCCACCCAAACCGGTCGTTACAAAAACCATGTCTGAGCCTTCGAGCACTTCAATAATCTTGTCCGTATCTTCGAGCGCAGCCTGACGTCCAACTTCCGGATCGGCGCCGGCGCCCAGCCCTTTGGTTAATCGCCCGCCGAGTTGAATCTTGACTGAGGCGCGCGAGCGCTTCAGTGCCTGCAAATCCGTATTCGCTACGACAAATTCTATTCCTTCAATGCCCGAGTCAATCATGCGATTGACTGCGTTACCGCCACCGCCGCCCACACCGATGACTTTTATCCGCGCTCCGGTGATCGGAGGCTCGTCCTCAATGATAATATTTATGCCTCTGCCGGGTTCGCGTACCTCAGGTGTCATGGTTTTTTCCTCTCTTCCAAACCGGGAAGCCTTCCACGGCCTCTTTCGTTTATTTTGGGCTAGCTGAACCACGGGCATCTATATCTTGCGGACAACATATTGTGCCATAGGCGCGCCAGCATACAACACTTGGTCAAAAAATACTACTATTAAAACGATTGCGAAACTTGGAAACGAAATGCGTTAAGCGACCCGAACCGCCACGCTTGGCGGCGCCGGAGCGCTGCTCGAGCGCATGCGCTCGTTGTGAGACGAGCGCGAGTCCCGCCGCTGCTGCCCACGACGGACTTTGCACATCGTCAACCAATCCTCCGAACCGATCACGCTCGGGATATCCGATGCGCACCGGCGCGTCAAAGACCTGCTCCGCCACTTCGATCATGCCGTCGAGCATCGCGCCGCCTCCGGTCAATACGACCCCGCTGGATAGTTGGCGGTTCCAACCTGAGTCTCTGATCTCGTCAGATACATGCATCAATACTTCCTCGGCGCGCGGTTGCAGAATGTCGCAGAGTATTTGCCGCGATAATTGTCGCGGCGCGCGACCACCAACGGATGGCACCTCGACCATCTCGCCGCGCTGGTCGTCACTAAGCGACGCGCTTGAAGCGCAACCAACAGTACGCTTGATGCGCTCGGCTTCCGGAATCGGAGTACGCAGGCCGAACGCAATGTCATTGGTAAAGTGCGCACCACCCAGCGGGAACACCGCCGTGTGCTGCACAGCGCCGCGCTGGTAGACACATAGGCCGGTGGTTTCGGCGCCGATATCAACCAGCGCCGAACCGTATTCTTTGTCGTCATCCGTAAGCGTCGCTTCGGCCGCGGCAAGTTGCTCGAGGATCATGTCGGCGACGATTAATCCGGCCCGATTTACGGCGTTTATCGCATTCTGCCGCGCAGTTACCGGACTGGTAACGATATGCACTTTGACCGCCAGGCGGGCGCCGGTCATGCCGACTGGATCATTGATTCCATCCTGATCATCGACAATAAATTCCTGTGGCAGCCGATCCACAATTTCGCGACCAGCGGGAAGTTGAATAGCGCAGGCGGAATCGATCGCCCGTCGTACATCGTCAGCGGTAATCTCTCGATCGCGACCAGCTACGGCGACAATTGCCTGGCCATTGAAACCCATGATGTGCGATCCGGCGAGATTGATCGTTACCTCCTCTGCCTGAACACCACTCATTCGCTCGGCCTCTTCAACCGCTTTCTTGATGGCTTCGACGGCTGCATCAGGATTCACGATCACGCCCTTGCGCAGGCCGCGCGCTTCGGCTTCACCGATTCCCAGAATCTCAAGCAAGCCTTCTTCACCGGGACCAGCAACGATGCACGTCACCTTACTGGTTCCAATGTCTAATCCAATCGTGTGGTTTGTCCGCTTTGCCATTTAGCTTTCTCTGATCCGCCTATCGCAAACGAAGCCGCGGAGTGTTCGTTGACTCGCGGGCCGCCGTATTCCGCAAAGAGTTCCGGCCCGGGTTACTTTGGACGACGTCGCGGTTTGCTTGAGCCGCGGCGGCCGGCTTTGGACTCGATGCCGTTTGTGCGGGATCACTGCTGTTCGTTTGAGCGTCAGTCTCAGTCGTGTTCGACAGCTTGTTGCCGGAACTGGTACCGATCACGATTCGTCCGTTCTGCAACTCCAGGTAAGTGATAGACGACCCGCGCGGCGTCTGTTTGTACTCGTCCAACGTATCCAGCGCCAATTTGAGACGCGGGCCCAGGTCCTGGCCGCCCAATCTCACTTCGATCTGCGAATCGCTCCCGGCAAGTTGCGCACGCACATCCTTCAAATCGATCAGAGTAACTTCGCTCACCCGCTCCGACAGACCCATGGCATTCCAGTCCCGGGCGATTTCCAGGTACTTCTGGACGCGCTCCTGGTTGTCATTGCGCGCTCCTTCAGTACCGTCCTCATTCCAGCCCCGAATGAAGAAGGAGGGAATGTTGTCCGCGGCTTTTACTTCGCTCAAAGCCACCCCTTCTTCGTCCACCCAAAAGAAGTGGCCGGCAGAAGTCCGGACCACCGCCAGGGGCACCCGCTCGGTGATGCGAACCCGTATGCGATCCGGCAAGACTCGACTAACGACCGCACGCCGCACTCCGGGCAGGCGCTCCAATTCAGAACTGATCGCCGATAGGTCCGCTCGCCAGACTCCCGTGCGCGCGACAGCCCGGCGAGTCAGACCTTCAATCTCTTCCGCTGAAGTTCTGGATGTCCCGGTCACATCTATGCTGTGCATCTGGAACAATGAAGCCGAGGCAGCCGCGCGGTATCCGACGACTAAAGTAATTGCGCCGAGGACTACCAAAATGATTTTCAACGCGGATGGGACGTACCCGATCAACA